>JAZGAR010000248.1:0-4280 GCA_036475875.1 Thermoplasmata archaeon | reverse complement strand
GATAAAGGAGATAAATTAAAGCATTATAATTGGGGTAAGTATTGCCAGCATGATGATTATGTTATTAAGGATATAGACAAAGAATTAATTAAGAAACATTTTAAGAAAGCTTATTTAGGGTTTTATTTAAGGCCAAGTTATTTTTTTCAATATTTACATCACCAGCTCCTGCTACAGAATATCCTGAATTATCACCAGGCCTACCACCAATAAAAGAAGCTTCTGCGGAAGATAAATTGATATTCTTGGCCCAACCAGAAGAGTTGCCGAATATCAGGTAGCTCTTACCGGAATCAATTCCGCCATCATCATTATTAGGGGCACCGATTAGAATGTCATCATAACCGTCGCCATTCACGTCCCCCGCACCGGAGATGGTATGCCCTGATTTATCGGAAGCGTTTTCTCCGTAAAAAGAGGCGTTAGCATCTGAGAGAGGAACATCGAAATCCCACCCTGAAGAATTGCCAAATATCAGGTATGTCTTACCAGAATCGCTACCACCGTCATCATTTGTTGGAGCACCGATTAGTATATCATCGAAACCATCACCATTCACATCTCCTGCACCAGCCACGGAGGATCCTGCAACATCACCGTCATGCTCCCCATGAAAGTCGATATCTGAACCTGATGATAAACTACTGTCTGACCATCCTGAGGGTTTGCCGAGGATTAAGAATGCTTCGCCGTATGTTGAAGCCCCTCCAAATCGTGGAACACCGACCAATATATCATCGTAGCCATCACCATTAAAATCTCCTGCACCGGCTACTGAGTGACCAGCATATCTATTCCAATTATCCCCGGTGAATGTAATATCACAATCTGATAGGCTACTATCCACGGACCAACCCGTTTTCTTTCCAAAAATCAGGTATGCCCGGCCTGCGTTCTGGGTGCCAGCTTCCGGCGCCCCTATAAGGATATCATCGTAACCATCACCGTTAACATCGCCAACAATTGCCACAGATTTCCCAGAGATGTCACCTGAAGATCTCCCGATAAAGGATGCATCAACATCCGATACGTCGATATTTATGGAATATCTCAATCCTCCTGAGGTTGCGGGAATGAAAATTGTGATTACAAGCACCAACGCAATGATATAAAGCACAAATTTCTTACTCATTATGATCACCAATATTTGTTATTATTTTGTTGAAATGCAAGTCGTTCCTGTGTGCGGCAATCCATGTCCGCTTTCCCTGCTTCTTTTCATGGTTATCCTTTGTTAGTGGTTCATATGTTCTCTGATATATATAAGAAGATTTGTACACTTTTTTTAAAAAATGATAAAAATGAAGGAAATGCCTATCACCAAGATAACCCAGAATAATCCCTTATAAGTGAACAACCAAAAAAGATACAATTATGTATGATCACTCTACGGGGGAATACATCGCATCTATGGTTAGAAAACTTTTTGCGAGAAGGTTTATCATCTCGTTATCTTCTCTCTCCAAGGACAGTAGGAGCGCCCGTGTCACAGCAATTAAAACATCCATAAGTTTCCAATCTCCTTAATTTCTTTTTCTGGATTAAGGCTCTCTCACGCCCGATTGCGGCTTATATACCTTCTGGTATTTTTAATTACCGCAAGAATTAACGGGAATCCAACCGTTAAAGATAAATATTTTAGTATCTATACATATAAATTAGTAGTAATGTAAAAGGATGGCTTATATTATAACATCTATGGCGGTTGGAGCATAACTGGAATTGGGGAGAAGTTTTCAATTGTTAAGAAAAAGTCGGGGGGTTAGCAATGGATGTTCATGAGCTCATGTTCGAATTATCACATCCAGGAAGGTTGGAGGCGTTGCGCATACTGAGCCAAAAGCCCCATCGCCTGACAGATATTTCCAAGGCCTTGGATCTTACAACTGCCGAGATATCGAGACATCTGGGTAGACTTTCAAAGGCCCGGCTTATAACAAAACACGGGGATGGACGATACAGTTTAACACCTTTTGGTGGCATCATACTTCAAGAGCTTGATAATCTGAGATTTGTTACAAAACACAACCGATACTTCTCAACCCATGATTTTTCTGTCATACCAGAAGATTTACGCTGGCTGAATGCCATATCCAATTGCGAGCTTGTGGAGGGCACGTTGGAAATCATGTCAATTGTTGAGGACTTGACAAAAAACGCAAAAAAGCATGTCCGCATAATATCTGATCAGCCCATGAGGAGCATTGTGAGCAAAACCGTTCAAAAAGCGAAAAAAGGTGTGGATTTCAAGATAATCTATCCAGAGGATGTGGAAGTGCCGAAGGACTATCGTCCAAAAAAGGGAACACCGATAGAGGTCAGGCTCATGGACGAAGTGCGTTTCAGCATGAAATCCAATGAAAAAATTGCAGGTATAGTACTTCCGGATCTAGATGGTAAAATCGATTATGAGTTTACATTGGTTCGAAATAAGCCTCAATTCGTTGGATGGTCCGAACTTTTATTTGACTATTTTTGGCAGAGGGCTGAATCTGCCTTTTAAAAGGGGTTGTATGCTGTACCAAGGCAACGGCTTGGATGAGCAGCCATTATTTCCATTCTTTTAGCAACCGAACGAGTTCGTTGTGGCTTCCTTGGTTGATATAATTGGTATTTACGACCACATCCAAAATACGAATGTTTAAGTCCTCATTTTCCCTCAGAATCGGAATGCACTCCTTCATCATGAAATAGGTAATAGGGTCGTTGTTGAAGCTTATTCCATCCAACACGAATTTTTCGCCTATTTTACGTGTCTCCTTCAAGAGATTCGCATCGTAAAGCATTTTCTTTATTCCCTTAATATCAGGATCATCCGGGTTGATCTCATCTAGGGATGAGAGGAAATGCCTGTTATCCTCGACCATTAGGGTTGCCTTTGATTCCAAGAATCTTGCGATCTTCAGGTTCAAAATAAATAATTTATCAATACCCAGTGCTTTAAAATCCTGTTCCTTGATGAACTGTGATGAAAGGGTTTTAACAGCTTCTTCTTGCTTATTGGTGATATTGCCCCCTTCTATTGAGAAACTCTCGGCATCGCCCGCTCCAAGGTCTTTAAAATCTTCGAAGACTTTTTTCTTCTCCTCCTCATGTTCACCTAACGGGAAAATAATGATAACTTGATTTTTTTCTCTTTCCTCAGGTATAATGGTGGTAACAACAAATCCTCTCTCTACCGAGGTTTGCTCACCGATCTCTTTGGATACGATCTCCATCTCCTCAGCAGTGCTTTCCTCCTCGTCCTCACTTGGCCCATCGAGAAAGTTTTTGACGTTTTCAGGATTGGCTATTATGGTATCGATACTCTCTCGCAATCCATTGTATACATCCTCTATCTCAACTTCCAAAATCTCCTCGAGAAGAAGGGCACTGCAATCGCTACATTCTTCTTCATCTGCATAAACCGTGCCCTTGCAAAAAGGGCATTTGAACTTCCTATAGGGTATATCCCCTTCCCCTAGACTCAAAAAATGAGAGAGTATCCTGTGGTTGAGAATCTCCACCAAACCTTTGGCCTTTGCCTCCTCACCCATTGTGAACTCCAACAACTCACGAAGATGCTTGAATCCGATTTCATACAATTTTTGCGCCTTCTCGATGTTCACTTCAGGTATGCATGTGAACTCTACTATAGCTCGGTCTTTCTCCTTGATTTTCGCCATATCCAAGCCTGAAGAGCAGTATGCTTTGTCGAAATAAAAAGCTAACGGTATTATTGGATTGTCTTGGCGAGGGAATTTAGGGATAAGAAGGGACCTTTGCGGATATGGAAGGGGTTGGGGTTAATTTGTCAAAGACTTTTCCAAATTTATTAAATAACAAGTAATACCATCATCCTAACGATGAGTTCCAGATTCAATATTCCCTACAGAGTTCAGGTTATTTTCGTTATTATCTCCGTTATTTTTATCGTATTCTTTAGCACCCAAACAACAGCCTCTGAGGAAAATACTCACGACTGGACAGTCAACACCATCGATTGGAAGCCAGACGGTAGTTACGCGCTGATCGGAGGCACTGGAGGCCTTTTAGCAAGATATGACGGAAAATCCGTTGTATTGCTATCTAATATTCAAATCGAGCCGAAGCGGATAGCCTGGAACCCTGATGGCAGCGAAGCGTTAATAGTCGGTTATGGTGGCATTTTCTCATTCAAAGATGCTTTTTCGCCATTGAAACTGGGTCTGGATCTGGATTATGGATGTGTTGGTTGGGATCCATCAGGTACCTATGCATTAATAGGTGGTCGCACAATAAATGAGCCTACAGGGCATACC
>JAZGAR010000247.1:0-4517 GCA_036475875.1 Thermoplasmata archaeon | reverse complement strand
CCTCTGAGACCTCGCCTTTACTCTGACGCTCGATTACCTTCTCGTCCTCTCCTCTGGTATCATGGGCCTGTTTCCCTTTCTCGGTCATCTCGAGGAGGGTTTTGCCCTCTCTTTTGGAGATCGTGGCCCAGCCCTTTCGCTTCATCCATCCTATAGCCAACTGA
Source organism: Thermoplasmata archaeon (assembly GCA_036475875.1). Taxonomy (GTDB): domain Archaea; phylum Thermoplasmatota; class Thermoplasmata. The sequence goes on along the minus strand of JAZGAR010000247.1, from coordinate 4,353 downwards.
ACCTCTTGTGGTTTTAACTTGCTGCTTTTTCTAAGCATCCCCACATCAACAATGCCACGATTCTTTTTCAGTATCCGAAGGGCCCTTCTCTCAGGAAGATCTTTATGAGCCACCTGTTTCTTTGCAAGGGAATAATAACTTTTTACCTTCTCGCTTATTGACACGAGCTTCTTGGACTGAAGCCATGATGCAGCGTTCATTACTTCAACAAGCTGGGAGAATTTTCCAGCCCTCATTATATCCTCTGGGCTCGCTTCGCCAAGATCTTTCAGAGCCAATAGAAATTTCTTTTCGGTGTTGCTGAGCTCTTCGATTACCTTCTCGCTCACCTGAATCACTTCTTGTGCTGTAAAACAATGCGGTGTTTTAAATATTTCCTTTTAAATGAGCAACTCTATTACTCCCAAACCAAATAATCGTCTATCCTTTTTTTAGCAATCTTCCTTTTCTCAGCCAAATCTTCAAGGAAAGTCTCTATCAGCTCTGCTGCATAGTTCTTGCAATCACCGCACATCCTATCGCCGCTCTTGCATTTTTCGTATATATCTTTCAATTCTTCATCGTCCTCAACCAAATGATACAAAAGCAACTCGTAGACAGTGCATTCCTCAGGCTTACCACCGTGTTTCTTCTGCTCCTCTAATGATATTGCGCCCCCAGTTTTCGCGTTTTTTACCTTTTTCGACCCCACCTTGGGTTCATCGTTGAGCATGATAACGCTTTCTGGAACCGAAGAGGACATCTTTCCTCCAGTAAGACCTGACATGAACATGTTATAAGTAGAAGAGGGATTGTAAAAGCCATAACCTCCTAGTTCAAAATCCCTGGGATTTAGCCTGCTTGAAATTTCCATTTGTAATTCATGTTCGTATTTTACACCCTCTAGGAATATGGACCCATGATTGTCGTTTCGATCTAGTTTATCATATCCCATGTCCAATAGTATCTCTTGGGCTTCGTCCAGCCATCTCACTACATTCTCGCCGACTTTACGCTGTATGAAAACCCCAAATTTCCCATCGTCAGTTTCAATAACACTGTACCTTCGGTGTTTCCTTGCTACTTCCCTAGTGAGCCTCATATGAGGGTCTTGATCCACACCTACAGGGACCAAAGTGGGCCTCGGCCCACCGTATTTCTCCAATTGAACATGAAGAATGTCTCCAACTTGGATCAAGGGTGAAAATACATGGCTCATGTTCGTTGAATCACCAAAGCCGTATATGGCCTTCATCTCTGACCAATTGACCTTCTTGCTCAGAGTATAACCCAGGTCCTTTACAGCCTCCCTTTTCGATTGAAAGTATATCTCACAATTATCAGGCTTAAGACCGAGAGCTATGTAATTGACGATATAACTGTCTATCGCTGTCCTTTTGGCTTCTTCGAAGCTTACATTCCTTGTGGCGTAGGCCTCGATATCAGCAACAGCCACAAAAACTTCTGCTCCGATGGATTGATAATAAATAACCTGATCTATAACCATCTTGTTGCCAATATGCATTTTGCCTGAGGGCATGAGACCTGTGAGTATCACGAACCTTTTTCTATTCAGTATGGCATTCTTAATCAGCTCAAAACCTCTGTGTCCAAAAATTGCGCCTCTCCTTATGAGCTTGCAGGGGTTTGGCAAGCCAGAAGGGTCAAAGGGTTGTATACCGAACTCATCTCTTAGCCGGGCATAGTCCTCGTATTGTGCAGATGACCAGGGGTCTATTCTCAAGTTATATCCTCCTGTGCTGTTTCGTTTCACATGCAAAACACTTGTTAGGTAAAGTTCTCAGGCTGAAAGTCATCTCTTAATTAGAACCACCAATACTATAACCGCAACAACCATGACGGCAATAACTCCAGCGATTATCGCCAGATTCTCCTTCAGCATATCCACGAAATCCTCCAACAACCCGCCTCCATCGGGCTCATCTAGTGGAGTTAATGCAATAGTTCTTAAAGTGAGTGGAGGCTGAACTGGAATGGTACCGTTACCATCGATCATTTGGATATCACCTTCGATTAACAAAACAAGTACCGTGCCGTTCTCCACATCCTTGGGAGGGGTGACGGTGACCATGATCGGTCTGGTTGTGCCTCGAGCGATGGTTGTTCTGTTCGGGCTCAGAACAACAGACCAACTCTCAGGATAAGACCCAGGAAAGAAGTTTACTACGAAACTATCCGTCCCATTATTATATGCATGGACGAGAAATTCCACAGGTGTTCCTCCGTAAGTTTCCATCTCATCGAGATCGGCAGATAGGATGATGTTATAATCTACACCACCGAAACCAGTTATGCGATAGTTTTTACCTGGATTGCTGTGATGAGTGTGGCCATAGTCCCATGCCTGAGTACTTGGGTCACGCTGAGAGTTAGCTGAGTTTTCATCTGCATTCCATACCGCCGCCCAAGTGTTGACCAGTTCCTGGCCCCTGCCCTCCTCCTGGAGACCGATGCCTATCACCCCTTTATGGACTTCCCATTTTAACTCCACAAATTCCGGTTCATAACCACCATCGCCATTATCATCACCATCAAAATTAAACATCACGGTCTCGGATTGTATGATGTCCGTGTGTGTGGCGTAGTTCACCTCACGAAGCTCCCATACCCATGGAACGTCAAAGGTGTAAATCGTACCCGCTACGAATGCATATTGTATGCCGACAGAGACAGCATATCCTATCCCCTCAACATCAAAATATACTTCATAATCAAAGGTTGTTGTATCGATACCTTGAGCAAAGTCATAAAGACTAGGTGGGGACCCCGCTAATTTCATGGTTATTTTGATAGTTTCATTGGTCTCGCTAAACCAAGCTGCAACTATATCCCGAAATTTCTTACCTGGCTCATTGGTCTCACCCGTATCGTCTTCCACTTCTGGATCGTTCTCGTCCCCTGCCAGAGCTGTGCCAAGGGTGAGACTTGTGATGAAGAAGAGCATGGTTAGAAGAACCAGCAAGTTCCTGACTTTCATTGAGATTACTCCCCAATATAACTAAATCAGTATGGTTGGATATAAAAGTTTCGAATGTTGATATATCACTTTTTCCATTTTTTGGGGAAAAACCCCTTGTTATCGCCATTATTAATGATATAAGAAAGAACCAACACGCATAAACCTTGATAGGGAACAAACGAATGCAAAGCTTCGAAAATCGTTGATGTACATGGTGAACCCCCCATCCACAACAATAGGAGTGGTGGAAAGGATCGCTCTCGCCTATCCCCACAATTTCTATTTATGGGCAAAATACGCCTCGTATCCATCCTCTTTCTTCTCTACCTTCACGAATCCCAGCCTTTCGAACTGCACAACCTTACCTATATCGTTTTCCTGGACAATTTCGCTTCTGCCTTCTTTGATGGTGCCGTCAGGCATATACAATTTCGTAGGTTGAGCATCCTTACCCACCCAGTGTATTATCTTCACGCCCTCCTTGAGTATCGATATATCGTCGCCTATGAACTCCGCCTCGTTCTCAGAAAGGAGTTTAACGTTGCAAAGATCCTTCAGTCTGATTTTTTCTCCTGCCTTCACCTTTGCCATGTCGTCTTCTGTAACGAAAAGGGTTACACCTTCTTTTCCCTCTAAAATGGTTTTCCTTACACCCCTTTCTGGATGATCCGGATGCAGGGGCGCATGCCCTTCGAGCTTTTCCACACCCTTTATCTTTAACTCTCTGGGATTCCAAACAAAGAAGTATCTGTTGGCCCCATCATCCACGATATCCTTGTTGAAGGCGTAAAGGTTATCCCATGAGAATTTTATATCCACCTCCTTGATGCCTGTCTCAATCCAGTACCGCCTTATTGCCTCAGGCTGAATCCCTCTTTTAGCCAAGGATTTCAGGGTTGCGAGCCTTATGTCGTCCCACCCGGAAAATTCCCCTTTTTTGATGCCCTCCTTTATCAGTGTGGTTTTGAGAGTGGTATCGACTATTTGCACGAGGCCATAATGGATATAAGTGGGCTTTTTCCATCCTAGGTGATGAAAAATGAATTCCTGGCGATAGGTGTTGTTGAGATGGTCCTTTCCCCTGAGCACGTGGGTCATACCCATGAGGTGATCGTCCACGGCAACCGAGAAGTTGTAGAGGGGATACACCAGGTATCTATCTCCGGTTCTTGGATGTGGTTTTTTAACTATTCTGAAACCGACAAAATCCCTTACTGCAGGGTTGGGATGTCCCAGATCGGTCTTAACCACGAACGACGCCTCATGCTCCTCGAAGGCACCTTTGAGCATCTTATCCCACATTTCAAGTTGTGTCTCAACTTCTAAATCACGATGTGGACAGGGTTTCATTTCCAGCTTGGCAGATCGCCAATCCTCCACATCGCATGTGCAGA
>JAZGAR010000246.1:0-3193 GCA_036475875.1 Thermoplasmata archaeon | reverse complement strand
GCATCTGTCCGGCTCCTCCATTTCCACATATTCTAGATTGGGGAATGCACTTATTATGGCCTCATGCATCTTTCCCGCATGGATGAGCATGCCTCTGTGCATATGACAGGGAAAGTGCACTGTTACCTTCAATTTCGGTATCGGCCGCATATGGTCCTTTTGATAGAGCTCTTGGTTCTTGGCCAGATCGTACAGGACTTCCATGAGGTGATAAACATGTATTCTCATCTTCTCAGCTTCTTCCGACTTCAACTGCGAGCCGCAGCCGGGACAAGCTGAAACGATCTGATCCACCCCTGCCTTCTTCACCAAATCGAGGTTGTAAACCCGGCATTCTATGCTTACATCCTCTCCCCCTGATCTCATCACCGGTGCTCCACAACATCGAGCATTGTCGAGAGTGAGGTAATCAAAACCGTATTTGTCAAGAACGAATCTTGTGGTATATCTACTGCCCACCATCCTTCGGGGCATGGTGCACCCCTCGTAAAGGACGAATTTGCCCCAATCCTTGGCGGTTTTACTGTCTATTACTGGCTTTGTAACCCTAACCGTCACTTCTCCCCTCTCCTATCTCGAAGTCCTCGTACTTCGTGATCTTTGCAAAGCCCTTCAAAAATTTGGTTATCGTATCCTTTTGAGTTCTTATATCTGGTAGTAAGGTTGGTTCCTTATCGAACACATTTCCATAGTTGGAAGCCATTTTTATTATATGCTTATGGGCATCCATCTGCCCCATGCCCTTTTTTGCGAGGGCATGTCTGAATTTATCCATATCATGCTTAACGTTCAAGCCTCTCGGGCATGCTTCAACACAGCTCATGCAGGAGGTGCATGAAAATAAGTTCCCTTCTTCGGCCTTAGGTTTATTTCCAGATCGGGCAAACACCTCTATTCCAAGGGGGCCCATGTACTCCCCTGGTGCGGCTGCCCTAACTGGACAAACTGCAACGCACTGCTGGCAGTTCATGCATAGAACTGTGCCCTCATACCCTCTGATACTTGCATAAAACATGATCAAAAACGGCACCAACGTGAGAAGCATGGCGACAGCAGCAAAGAGATTCCACTCATCCCATAACCCGAACATATATTCACCTGTTCTCTCCTATCACGAGCCTCTCAGATTTCAATGTCTGTCCGTTCCATAACTGCGATTTTTCAGAACCAGATGTTTTGCCGACAGGCTTAAAAGCCATGGACAATGCGTCAGGTGGGCAATTGGCCAGGCACAAACCGCAGATGTCGTACCCGGGGCATATCTCCCGGTTAGTTTTAGTCAATGTGGGATAAAATATTTCTTTGAATTTAATCACCTTGTGGGGGCAGACATTCGCACATATTCCGCATCGTGCGCACAAGCCAACGAAGGCATCGCTGTCGATCTTTTCGATATCCTCCGCAGTAAGAGATCTACCTGCACCAGGGATGAGACTTTTTTCAGCCTTTACCCTGGCAACGCCGCTGTTCTGCAGACCCAGGGATACCAGCAGCGAAGCGCCAGCAACACCAAGCATCTTAGCAAACGATCGTCTACTCATAGCCATTTATTTTACACCTCAGGGATTGACCCATTGTATGGCATCATACCCGCACATCTTGAAGCACTTCTGGCAGCTGATACAACCTGTAACATCTATTGGATCGCCCCAGTCCCTGTCCAGATCCGTATAACCCTCACCGTCCTTCTTTTGAGGAAATCCGGGCATGCTCCTGTTCTCGGGAGTCGTCCGCAACAGTATGGCGTCCACGGGACACACATCCACACAAGGTCCTTTACAGAACTGATAATCCTGTTGATTTCTATCGGTGATATCTTCATACACCCCAGTTTCTGGATTTGGAAGATGATATGCGCAAGCTCTCCTGTTCACGAGGGGGAAACCTCCGGACTTCACATCGGTTATTGTATTATCGGGATCCCCGATTTCAGCATCCTCTTTTGTATTCCATATCAATTTTCGCCTGCGGGTGATCTCGTTTCTTGCATCGATATCGATTAATTCAGATTCCGTGGGCGAGAATATCTCTCCAATGGTCATGCCCATGACGCCTACAACGCCGAGTATGCCCAAATGCTTCATGAACCTTCTTCTATCCAAAGGTGTGGGTATTCTCTCCATCTTATCGTCCTCTACAACTCAACATCATCTATACACCCCATCGGCTTTTACATCTCGTATGTACTTCGTGATCGGAAGAGCGACTGGGCAAACTGGCTCACATCTTGCACATAGCGGGTCATAGAATGCGGAGTCCTTTGCACGCATCTCGTAGATGTCCGTCAACTCCGCGTCCTTTCCCTCGGCCCTTAATTTTTCCAATTCCCTCTTCGCCTTGTTGATCCTCATTGGATCTTTCTTCTTCACCTCTATTATCTCACTGGAAATCGGATCTCTCTCCTTTACAATACCAATAATAACCTTCATGTTTGGATCCCGTTTTAGTAGCTTGTCCATGGTCATCTCCCGATCCGGCTCCCTGCTGCCGATTAGGTTGTTGTACCTGGCAATGTTGTATTGAGCTAACATTCGCCTATCGGGATTGTTCACCCTGGCTGCCACAAGATAACCGGAAGGATCGAGCTTCCAAGGGCAGGGTGAAGCGCATGCCCTGCATTCATAACAAGTTAACGAATCCGGATGGCCTGAGGATATGGAGGTGACAGTCAGAGAGCCAAGATGCCCCCCCAAAGCGATAAATGCACCAACATTCAAAAGCTTCCAGGTGCTTCCCATGAATTCTCTTCGAGTGATCTCGGGATGACGCTTCTCCTTCTTCAATCTCTCACCTTAAACGCCCTGAAGCTCTAAGATTATTCGAAAGAATTTTTACGTGGTTCGATGTCGCACCCACATACTTAGGAAACTATATTATGTTTATGGTAACAATGGGTATAATTACCCCTTATGGGCCTCCCGCAAAATGACGAGATTGCAACATCCGATTTCGGTATTTCGCAAAGGATTTTTTGAGTATATTTATTAGATCGTTTATTAAAGAAAATATGTATACCAACATTGGAGAAGGTGAGGAGAATTAGGGGTTTAAATCCACACTCCAAAATTAGATTACTCAGCCAACGTGAACAGAACATCGTCAGAACCCACATCGAATAGACCGAGTCTTGCACCTGCATCCAGCCATCCGTGGGCGTAGTTCACGCAGGCGAAGGCATCCACATACTCCCCCT
>JAZGAR010000245.1:0-4649 GCA_036475875.1 Thermoplasmata archaeon | reverse complement strand
CACCATCTATCAAGATACCCAATAGAATGAGCATCATACCAATTGTGAAGTTACCGTCGAATATGTACATTATCGCAAGTAAACCTACAAAACCGTTTAGGAGGGTTACGAAATCTGCTATGACATATCTTTCAATCTTCATCCTCACCCTCCACTGCCAGACAACTCTCCCCTGCCCTAACTACAATACCAACCTTGGCCAAGACCCTGATTCTATTCTTTGGCAGGTAAATATCCACCCTGGAGCCGAACCTTATCATGCCTATCCTTTGTCCTTTCGATAGCTTATCTCCCTTTCTAATATATGTCTTGATTCTTCTGGCGAACGCACCTGCAATCTGAACGAGCTTCACCTGACCCACACTCGTTTTAAGGGTGATTATTACCCTTTCATTCATCTCTGAGTTCTTATCAAATGCAGGAATATGCTTTCCCTTATGATGCTCGATGTTCTTGACCTTTCCTTTCATAGGTGCCCTGTTCACATGCACATTACCAAGGCCCATTATTATGGAGATTCTCACATTATCGGATTTATCTTCTATGCTAGATATCTTACCATCAGCCGGTGAGACGATTCCTACTCCAACCCTTCTCTTGGGGTCTCTGAAGAATATACCGAAGAAGAGGATAATCAGCAAAAATATCGGTGCAATCGGGATGAACAAGAAAATTGAGATTAAAGCGAGAATAAGCGGAATCAGTATCCAAGGCAAGGAACCTTTTGCTAACATGTCCTCCTGCATTCACATATGGAATAAAGTTTTTTTGCGTTCCTGTTGGTAATAAGCCTTTTGGGGGGTTTGAAAATTAAAATCTCACTTGGTACGCCATAGTCTTGGATAGGTACCAGGAACCATGAGCACTCTTTTTGTATTTACTGCTACACCTTCATCTCCCTCGAGAATATCTTTTGAAGGTAATATGGCTTCTCCAAGGGCTATCCCCTCTCCCTTATTGGAAATAAGGGCCACCATATCGCCCTTTTTTATGTCACTGTCAACTTGCAAGACGCCGGGAAGGGCAAGATTTGCTCCATGGCAGATGGCATCGACTGCAGAAACCTTGACAACCGTCTTTGGCAGGTGGTCCAAAAGCCTCTCCATGGGCAAAACCGCTTTTCTGAGATGTGTCTCTTCACGATTCTCTTTCCAGTACACAAAAGCGTCCTTTAGGTCGTGCAAGGTCACCGCCTCCTCTTCAGTGAATTTGGCGATTTTCGTTCTCCGCAACTCGAGCATATGCGCCCCTATGCCCAATGCATCCCCGATATCATGGCATAACGTTCTGATGTATGTTCCAGCCTCACAGCCCACCTTGAAAAGCGCCAGCCTTTTTTCCATTTCCAGGAGTTCTAGGTAGTATATCTCCCTGATTCTCAGCTCACGCTTGACTGCAGAGCGAACAGGCGGTATTTGATAGATCTTTTTTGTGAACTCTCTGAAAATTTCCTCGATTTTTTTTTTGTGAACATCGCTGTGAAACTGCATGATACCAACATATTCTTTTCCTCCGATCAGAAGCGTTCGCACTGCATTTGTGGCGGTACCAAGAGTTATTGGCAGAAGTCCTGTCACCCTTGGGTCGAGGGTACCTCCATGACCAGCTTTCTCGATACCCAAGATATCTCTGACCCAGGCTGATACCTGATGGCTCGTAGGACCGGAAGGTTTATCGAGAAGGACAACACCTGAGTTTACCAGGTCCTTGAGGCTTCGCTGGTTCGGTATTTCTCCGAACTTGCTCATAGTCAATGTCTTGGTCTTAATCAACCTCTTCCTCTGCACCTTTTCCTGCGGCAGCATGGCTACACCTTGAGATTATCCAGAATTAGGTTCACAACTTCCTCAGGCGATATGTCTGAGGTCTCTAAAACCAGATCGTAAATGCCCTTATCATCGAGCTTGATACCGTATATGTCCTCATACCTTTTCTTTTCGCACTGCTCTCTTTTTAGAATCTGGTTCTTTATCTCCTTGAGATCGCCTCCCTCCCGCTTTGCCATTCTTCCTGCTCTTGTATCGATATTTGCATCGAGCCACACTTTGAACGAGGTGATATCGTTTTTTTGCAGCATAATGCCGGCTAGCCTTCCCTCCAGGATGAAATCCCCTCCTTTGGCCATCGCCACCGTTCTTCTATCTATTTCCAAATCTATGCGATGATCCCCTGAGGCTATCTCCCCGAACTCGGCCAGGGTATACCCTCTTTCCTTTGCAAGGGAACGAAAAATCTCACCTATGACCACAACTTTTTTCCCAAGCTCTTTTGACAACAGTCTTGCAACAGTGGTCTTTCCACTTCCAGGGGGTCCTCCTATCGTGATGATCATTTATGATGCTCCTATTCCTCAGGGAGTTCAGCCATCTTATCCCTGAATTTGTACAGCTTGAGCAGTCTTTGCAGAATCTGGCTGAAGGGAATTGAGAGGAGGGAATACAGGATGATCCAATTAGGGAAGAAGCAGACACTACCAACTATCAAACTGACCTTTGGCGCCCATGGGACGGAGATGGTAATAACTGGTAGTCTATACATAAAAAGGCTCAGCCAAACGAATATGGGGATTACAAAAATCATGGTTATTGGCATGAGCTTCATCTGCGATGATGACAGTTTCAAGCTCATCTTCATTATCTCAGGCTGTTTCTCCTGCAGCTTTTTCAGTTTAGCGGCGTCGTTCTTAAGCCTTGCATCCCTCATCTCCTTATTGAAGGTTGATTGGACCTTCTGGGTCCTGGCCAGCTCCATCCAGTCTGTGGTGAAATGTCTCAGTACTGTAGAAAAGGTGATGGACATGAGACCCGCAAGAAACAGGGTGATGAGTGGAAAACGGTAATCAAAGCCTAAAAGAGGTGTGAACACGGGATCAAGTGCCATGCCCATGGCCTCCCTGATCCTAGGATCGAACAATACGAGCATCATGAGCAGCATGAACATCATCATCATCAGGGGTGATGAGCCCATAGATGGCTTCTCTTCAGCCATAATTCTCACCTCTTCTCCTATTTACCGAATTACAGAGTAATACCTTGGTTGAGATATAAAGTTTGCCAAGATATATGCGGATGTGGATTAGGGTAATATATCGTTTATCCCTTCCTTTTCTTTCTCCATTCCTTTAAAGAGCAAAAATGTTAATAAAAGCAAGGGTATTATCTTCTTGGATGGTGAATTAACATTTGCCGAGGTGGCCCAGCCTGGTAAGGCGCGAGCCTGGAGTTGTTCGAACAGTCAGCTCGTGGTGCTTGCACCTCGGGAGTTCAAATCTCCCCCTCGGCGCTGTTTTCTTTGTATTTGATTGCTATTGCCGAAAACAGCGCCTTGCCACGAAATACACTTATACATTAATTTTGACTTATTTCGTTGGCTCGGCGCAATTTCCTTGCTTATATCTTCTTTTAGACGGAAATTGATGCTATACCGGCTATTAAATCTAAGATTTTCTACGGAGTTCAAATCTCCCCCTCGGTTTATTGAGCTCAATCCGAGAATAGTAAAAATACCGCCCCAAAATGCTTAATACACCTTTAAAACATAATAGAAGTTGTACTGTCGCGACAAAGAGGGCATTAGATGGTGAAGAAAGTAGGGCATGTAGTGGTTATTCTGAATGTTGTGATAAGCTGTTTTGCTGTGGCATTGACGATTACCCCATTAAGTAGAAGCCAATACACTCCCCATGACCCGATATACATAGTAGGAGATGAGGATTTTGCTGTCCAGGCGGCTGAAGAAGGTTGGCCCGGGGATGGGAGTGAAGGGAATCCTTATATTATTGAGGGGTATGAGATCAGCGCAGCTAAGGCCAATGGTATTGAAATAAAGTCGACTACTGTCTATTTTATTATCAAAGGTACGCTTATTAAAGGCGGTAAGTACAGATATCATGGCATTGACCTTGATGTTGTTATAAACGGCACAGTAAAAAATTGCACTTTCGAAATGAACAATTATGGTATCTATATTTATTATTCAAACGATAACGAAATCGTAGAAAATACCTTTAATTCAAACTACAATCAAGATATCCGTCTCGGCTATTCGAGCAGGAACACCTTAACTGGTAACAGGTTTGTAGAAAATGGAATATCTATTTCTGGCAATTCACTTGAACATTGGAATACACATGATATTGATACGTCCAACAAGATCAATGACAAGCTGGTGTACTACTGGAAAAACCAAACTGGAGGTACAGTTCCTCTTGATGCAGGCCAGATTATACTGGCCAATTGCACCGACGTATTGATAGAAAACCAAGAGCTGACCAATACATCCATCGGTATACAACTAGGGTATTCCTCAAGCATCACAATTAAAAACAACAATGTCACTTCAAATAACCGCTTTGGAATATACCTTTATGAATCAGATAACAACACAATTATAGATAATAACGCATCAAACAATGGATTTGGTATATTTCTCGAACAAGGTTCTAGTAGAAATCATATCATGAATAACAACTTCTCAAACAATAGTATCGGTGTCGATATCAAAAAGTCCAATGATAACCATATTACAAATAATCTCGCTCTAAACGTCTGGAGTGGTATCTCTATTTTTGATTCATATTACAATGTCATAACAGATAACATTATCTCTACTGATCGGTATGAGATGAGAAGGTATTATATGAGAGGTAT
>JAZGAR010000244.1:0-2185 GCA_036475875.1 Thermoplasmata archaeon | reverse complement strand
AAGGAGCCTGGAGGAATATATTGAAAGTTATGGGCGGTGAAATAAAGCAGTTTGATTTAGGGGGCTTCCAATCCCAACTCACCAACATCCTGAATATATGCAAAACTCTGAGGGGCTTTGAACTCTCCATTTTTCTTTTTAGGGTCAATCGGCGGGTCAAAACGTTCCACTTGGTCGATTTCAAATCCATATCCGGTTGATCTACCCCCGAAGTATGAGAAAAACCTTTCTTTCTCGATACCCCCATTGGCTCCGCATCTTTCCCAAATTTCATCCGGTGTGCCCTTGATAATTCTACGGATTCTAAATTTACCAACAATCATTTTCTCGGGGTAAGATGAATAAATATATACAATATGAATTTGGCGACGAGGTATCTGTTTCCTGAATTCAAATCGTTTAAATCCAATGAGTATTTTTTCAGCATATTCGGGTTTTATGGATAGGATTATGTCAACCATCCTTTGACTCCCTCCGAATATGTTTATAAGATATATCATCAACAGTAACTATACTTTGTGGTGGATTTTTGAATACATTTAGTTTCAAGAGCTTTTCACGGGGAACATAAGAGGGAAGTTGCCCTATGTATCGATATAATATCGCAAAAGCTCCTGCCTCATAGTATTTTTTTAGTTCATCAGTTGTATAAACTGACCTTGGCCCAATAAATGCTATCAACTCGTCCAGAGAAGACGGATGCCTTATGGTGGATTCAACCACGCCTATGCCAGTTATTTTTATTGGTAAAGATATACGATTATTGTATGTATCCGATTTTAGAATTCAGGCCTCATTCACCATAAACCAACCTCTTTATCTCCCCAATACCCGCATCCGTCTTGAACCCTGTGGGACTGAAATGTGTCCTGCCCGCAGAAAAGCCATGTCCCCTCAACTTTTCTATCACGTCTCTTATCCGCAAGGGCGAGGTCTTGGTGATGCTCGCAATTTCGTTCACATCATAGAAGAAAGGCGGCAATTTGGCCTCCTCCAACCACAAGTCCAAAAGCTTTCCTAGCCTCTTGGCTGTTCCCAAACCATGATCGAATTCGAGTTTCTTGAGGAATGATTTTTCGTGCAGGGGTCCTATCCATAAAGGCCCAACAATTTTTTCATCACCTTTTTTCTTTGGGATGTCCCTTGTTACCCTGCGCTCTCCTGATTTATGGTTATGAATAAGATAGCCAACATTCTCCAGAGCGGAATCTGTCCTTTTTGCCCCTTTCTTCACCGTAAAATGGGCTCTGATATAGTGGTCGATGAAGAAGACCAAAATCGGCTTTAACGCTATGTCGTACTTTGCCGCCAGTCTTACACAATATCCCGTTAGAATCCTTGCACCTGTCTCTTTGGAATAAATGGTCTTAAGCGATCTTGCACCGTATCTCCTCAAACAGGTTTTGGGATATGTGCCATATAATGGTGCTGTATCTGTGGCAGTCAAAGCTATCATGCCGTTGGTACGAATCGCTTGCAATGAAGAATCTATGAATTGTACAGGCGAACCAAACGGATCGATATCCACGTAATCAAAATCCTCCTCGGAAAGCAAGGTGTTCATCTTTTTGTTCACTGATTCGCAATTTTTCAGACCGTTTAAGGCTATGTTTTTTTCTATTAGCTCGAATGCAGCGGGATTGTGATCGTTTATCAGGATATGAAGATCGCCCTTGACCTCCTTGCCTATCCTGATTCCTCTCGCACCTGTACCTGCGAGTCCGTCCAGGAGCTTTGTCTTTCGCTCCTTTACAAACTCCCCCAGAACCAGCACTGATACATCTCGGGAAAACTCCATAACAGGATTGAAAAATATCCCGGTTTTAGAGGTGCTCGGCCCCTTGGAATGGGCAATGGCTTTTTTAGGAACAAATAAATCTGTACTACCCTCTCTTATCTGGGTCAGCCTCAAAGGATATCGCCTTTCATAAGCTTAATTATCTTGTAAGGCAAAAGGTTTCTATTTATGGGCGTTACCTCCAAGATCCTGACATCGTCCCTCCTTCTGATATCCTGGAGCAAAGGATTTCGGGATTTCTTATGGAGCGTGAGTATCAGGGGCTTATCCTCCTCTAGGACCTTTTTCACCACCTCGACGAACCTTTCACTTTCCACCTCCATCTTCCCTACCTCATCGATTATTATTATATCGCAGTCCTTGTTGGCGTTCTCTATAGCATTAACA
>JAZGAR010000243.1:0-2807 GCA_036475875.1 Thermoplasmata archaeon | reverse complement strand
TTTTCTTAAGTATTTTCAGGTTGACAAGTCTCCAAAGAATTGCTTCCGTTGATACACCGAAATCCTTGGCCAGCTCAATGATATCAATGGGTCTGACTTCATTATCGGTAGCTGTTTCTTTGAGCGCATCGAGGAGATGAGCTTCGGGTAAAAGCAGAGTTGAAGCGAAGATGTCAGCGTATTTTTCCGGCCTGGTTTTTGTTGTTCCGTTACCAATTTCTTCAGGGGAAAAGACATTCCAGCTTATAACATGAAATAACTCATGTGCCAGATCAAAATTTCTTCTCCATGGTGCATCATTGGCGTTGATTAGGATACCAACCCCTAAGGTATTATCCACAACACTGGCGCCGGAGGCACCATCCCCTAAAGATAAATGAAGGATCTTAAAACGAAGCTTATTTTCGAGTACATTAAGCAGATTTGAGGAAGGGCAAGAACCCAGGTCGAGAAAATTATGAATATCAGCACCGAGTTTATCAGCCCGTTCAAAGCCATTGCCAGAGAAATCATCCCGATCATAGTTTTTCTGAATATCTTTCCATCTTCGTTTGAGACCAAGCAGGTGTTCCAGGTTGCTGTAATTTTCCAGAAAAGAAAGGAATCGGCGCTGTATTTGATTTACATCTGTTCCTGTATTCTTTCTCCACAAGGGAACAGGATCGGGGGCAACGTCAGATTCCAAGAAATAGTCAAGACTCCTGCCATATAAACGAGCTATCATGATCAATTCATGGGCATTTATCTTCCTTGCACCTTTTTCAATGGCAGAAAGAGTCTGATAGTTTTTGAACCCCAGTTTTTGCGCTGCTTCAGTAATTGAAAAGCCTGCTGCCTTTCTTGCAGCTACAATCCTTTTATCCAGGACCTCTTCCCTGCTATTTTTAGATTCCATTACTCCCTCTTGTAATAAGATATTCTTATATTATATTTGTTAATATCGGCAATTATATAAAAAATCTTTACCCATTTGTCAATCCTTAAATGTAGATTTTCCTTTTTTTGTCCCGCTTTTTGCCTTTACTTCATTTTGGCTCGTTCTTGCTTAAAGATTAAACCCATTCAGGTAAAAACTGATGAAATTTAGCCTAAAATCAGGTGAATGGTCAAGAAAAACACGCAACAATGAAAAAGTAGCATAGAGCATGGCGCATAGGGCATAGCGCCCCGGTTGAATAAGTCAAGGCATTCCACCCCAGTTGAACACCCGGAGGGTACCCGGTTCAACGGGGCGGGCGGGGTGAAAATTCAACAGGGTAAACATAGAGCAGACGGCGGAAGGCAAAGCGCATAGCGCATGGCTGATAGAAAAAGGGGTAACATCAAGAATTCCTACTTAAATAATTCTGGACTGACCCCCATGACCTGCACAGATCAGAGTGATGCAATTAGAGTACCCTGACAGGGATTTTGGGTTAATGTTATCATAGCTTCAAATTCACAAGGAGGTCGATATCCCAGGGAAGAGTGTAACCGTTTTTGGTTATACACATCGTCGATAAAATAGGGAATTCTTTTTTGAACATCTTCCATGGTACGGTATTCCCACAAGTGGACCTCCTCAGATTTCAGGGTTTTGATAAAACTCTCAGCATGAGCATTATCATAGGGGTTTCCCTTTCTGCTCATGCTGATCTGAAAACCATAAGATATAAGCTCTTTGACATACTCACCAGAGGCATATTGGATACCGCGGTCTGAATGATGAATGCAGCCTGGAGCTGGGTGTCTCTCGCCAATAGCCATACGCAGTGCATCAAGGGTAAGGGTGGTGTCTATCCTTTTTGATAAGGCATACCCGATTGCCTTTCTTGAAAAGACATCCAGGATAATGGCCAGATAGACAAAGCATGTTAGAATCCGTATGTAGGTAATATCAGCTACCCAGAGCTGGTTTATAGTGCAGAGGTGAAGTGCTTTTGTGAGGTTTGGATAGATCGGTAAGCCATGACTGCTATTGGTGGTGACAACCCATTTTTTCTTTCTCGGTCGACACGCCCAGCCCTTCTCCCGCATGATCCGGGCTACCTTCTTGTGGTTGATGATCCATCCCTCACGGTGAAGCTGTTTAGTGACTCTTCGGTACCCATAGCCAGGGAACTCCAGGCATATATCACCAATACGATCTATGAGGGCTTGATGAGAGGCTTTATCCTTCGGCTCATAATAGTAACTTCTCCGTGGCAGCTTCATCAGTTCACACCCCCTTTGAATGCTTTGGATAAGGGTGCGATTTTCGGCAATGAACTCTCTTTTTTCTCGGCTCCTTTGAGGCTGTTTCGTACAGCTTTTTTTAAGAACTCGTTTTCAAGGGTAACCTTGCCGAGCAGACGCTCCAACTCCCGAACTCTCGCAGCCAATTCAGCCTCTTTGGAGGGTTCACGGTCCAGCTTACCCTGAGCATAGTGTCTCCTCCAGGTGTAGAGCTGACCTGAAGAGATGTTATACCTCCTGCAGAGTTCTGTGGGGGTGGCGGTTTCACTGAGTAGTTGCTCTATGATTGATCTCTTAAAATCCGGGGTGAACCTTCTGTATTTCATGACATGATCCTTTCTCCCTTTCCAGGGTGATGATCCTGTCTAATACTCTATCACATTTTGTGCAGTCTATGGGGTTCACTCCATTCGGTTCACATCACCTGTTATAGCATGATAGGTCTGCGCCCCTGAAAGGGGCGTTTTTTTCTTGAAAATGAGAGGATGGGCTTCGAAAATGTAAGCCACAAAGACAAAGCTCAACTATTCGGATTCTAAGATTTTTTCAAGTTCTGTTATGAGGGACGGCAGATCATCTTCGATCGTATCCCA
>JAZGAR010000242.1:0-5326 GCA_036475875.1 Thermoplasmata archaeon | reverse complement strand
CCGCTATTTGCGATGACCGCCTTTATCAATGTGTCCTCCCCATCTATCGGTTTTTTACCGGTGTCTCCACCAACGGGTGTGCCATCCACCCTATAAAAAGTTACGTTTACCACAGCGCCATCGGGCTTTTCATTACCAAGCCAACCTTCTATTATCTCAGAGTAGTTCTGAAGTTCATTTGCATCATTGACAAGATAGATATAAAAATTGTAATAGTCAGATGGGTAGCCATAATCGTAAGGGTTGAAGGAGCTGGTGTTCTCAATACCTTGAATCGTGCCGTTATTGTAAAAAGTGTTTATATGCTGATTCTCGTTGTTGTACACCTCTGTGATTATATCAAGGCCAGTAAAGTTGCTGGTGTATAGGATTTGTATTGTGTCCTCATTGCCTTCCCCATCAGAATCCAAGAAGGAGTGGTTAACCGATAAATTTACCTGAGGTTTAAGCGGGGAAGCTTTATAAGTGGCCAAAAACTCATCCCAAAAAGTGAGTTCTGCAAAGTCCAGATCTTGGTATTTCAAGAAATCTGAAGCGGTCCCATCATAGAGCCACACAGTAATACCATGGGCATTATCCACTGGCACTGAGTCCAATTCGCTGGTCCAATGTTCTTCAGCCACAATCATGGTCTCGATACTGGTCATAAGATTTTCTGCAGCAATCTGAATGGGCCTGTTCGGCACATTTTCTATTATGAGCTCAGCGAAATGGTACAGGTCACGAGGAAGCGGTTTCTTGGCATATCGTTCCGTTCCATTTCTGGCCTCACCTATCTCGTCCGCATAAAGCGCTAGAGTCCAGTTCAGCTCTCTCGCAAGTGCATCCGTTCTATTGATGACCTCATAGAGGTAGTTCATGTCCACTACCGATACCGTGGCAGAGTAAAAACTTTCGTTCTTTGCCCAATCAACATAATGCGTCATGATCAATGTCGACAGATCCAAAGGAGAGGTTTGCGGATCTGCTAAAAGCTCGGTAAAAATTCTGTCGTAGGGCCAACCCCAGGCGTCCTCCTCCTTTTCCGAGCCCACGATGTAGTCCACATATCCAAGGAATTGGGTGTATACCTCTATCATTGCCATGTTACAGTTATCGAAGCCCACAGCGTCTATTCTATCCTTGAATTTCGGCAAAACGGATTTTATCCCGTTCATGGTAAGCCAGAGGCCCTTATCCTCTGCAACTCCCAGCCATCCTTTACCATGGCCCCAGAGATCAAGAAAATAGTGCTTTGCAGGAAAGTTCGTTATACTCCAGTTCACAAAGTTCAGTAGGACCTGCGAGTCCGCCATGTTCGCCTCCCCAATATTTTCCAGCATTGGGGTATTAATTATATCAGGATCGTCATCCTTCATCACCAGGAATCTTCTGGTATCGTCCCAATTGGCATTTGGGGGATCTGGGCCAACTGCTCTATCGAACTGCACCACGATATTAACATACGGATTGGAGCCTATCATCTCCATTTCGTTAAAATCTCTTATGCCATCCTCTTCCAGATTATTATCAGCGCCCATGTAAACCATGAATGTCCATTCAGCGTTAAATGCTCTATTCGGGTCGTCGGCGATGTCTATGAGATAAAGGCAAGACGGTATGTTCTTGTGGACTATATCTTCTATTTGAGTCTCATCCGGTATGTTCTCATCTCCCACTAGGAAAGTGAATGGAAGAACGCTGGCATTGTTATAGAGCCAGTCATCCATATTGCCATGGTTTATGTAGAGTTCTCCGCTTTGCTGTAAGTTGTAATCCGAGTACATTGCCATATCGCTGGCTATTTCATGCAGAAGATATTCGTCAGGGGTAGAGGAGTTTGTATATCCCCAGGGGTAGGTTATGGTCTCGCCGAAACTGCTGAAAGAAAGCGAGAGTACAAAATCTTGGGACTCAACAAGACCTTTTATAGCCCGTGTCTCTATCTCGGAGAATGGACCTTCACCATGATAGTATTGGCTGCCAGTATCATCGCTCGAATGATCATCAAGTCCCCACTCGGATCCGTAGTTCGTATTCAGATTCACACCGACATTATCCCGCTTATTCTTTTCCCAGTCTTCGGTACCGTTACCAATATACTCATGGCCATCTGGATTTAACATAGGTATTATCCAAATCTCCCTGTTGTTGACCAGCTCGGTAACAAAGCTATCATTCCCGTAATTATTTGTGAGATAATTTAAAAGGTATAGTGCTATCTCGACAGAGATTAAAGAATTGGCCTTTTGTCCAGCTGTGAACAGCACATCAGGCTCGGCAGAATCGTTTATCTGAGGGTCGTCTGAGACCTTTATTGCCCACACGGTTTTGCCTTCGAAGGTTGTTGTTAGGTTATGCAATTTAACGATGGAGGAATGGTTAATCTCTATCCCTTGTATTTCCGAAACCATCTCATCATAAGTATGATAAAGGCCAGATCCTGCCCTTGTCTTCTCAGTTTGAGTGTTTAAAGTGATAAAGGGAGTAAGCGATAAGAAGAGTGCTAGACATAAAAGGATCACCAAAAGAATCCTAGTTGGTGGAAAAGGGTTTTTCTCTATATCATTGGACCGCATCTTAGTTCCATCCATGTCAATAACAGGCCAAATTTCTGGACGTTCTCTAATCCATTCCATCCAAATAACACGTATTTGATAATATTAAAAGTTTTGTTTGTAGTTTTTAGAGTTACAAATATGGTAACACCTTCTACATCATCTCGCTCACTCTGACCAGAGGGACGAGTTCCAGGCCATGTTCTTTAAGAAGCTCAGACGCGCTCTCCTCTCTATCTACCACTACCAATGCCCTCTTTACCCTTCCCCCCTCTTGCCTAATGATCTTTGCTGCTCTGAGAAGGGATGAGCCTGTGGTTGTAACATCCTCCACAAGAATGATTTTTTCCTCTTTTTTCAGGTCGCCTTCTATATGTTTAGCGGTGCCATGATTACGCGATGTTTTCCTTATGATCAGGTAGGGGAGGTCAGTCTCAAGAGACAGGGCAACAGCCAAAGGAACCGCACCCAACTCCATACCTGCGATCTTTTCCTCTCCTTTTAGGTACTTTGCCATACACTTTGCGATCTCCCTCAGTATTTTCGGGTCGGTGCTGGCTTTTTTGATATCCACATAGAAATTGCTTTTCTTACCGCTCGTGAGCGTGAACTCACCGGTTTTAAAAGCGCCGCATTTCTTCAAGGATTCTATTAACGCCATCATAAACCCTCAGTCAACGCGTTTATACTTCAACATGCTATATTAGTTTGCCTGTGCCACTATCTCCGCACTTTTTACATATTCCTAGTTGTGTCCAGAAGCAAATAGAACAAACTTTCTTCCCACACTTTATACACTCCTGCGTTGCTTTTCTGGCATCGCATATTTCGCATCTTATATCCATTTAATCACCAAGGAACATCTTTTTTGCCTATTTTGTAGCCTAAAATGTTCACACCCCTATGAAGGAAAGGAGTTAAAATTATTACGGTAATTATGGCCAGTATGTATGGCCAGTAGATGAAATGCTCTAAAAACCATTGAGATTTGAATATAAGAACCAGCACCCACGCACCCATCAGGAAGTCGTATTGATCCAAGCCAGGAGCTTTTTGCCCTCTCTTGATTTTAAATCTCCTTTTCACAAAGCTGCCAATCAAATCCCCAAACAGCGCCCCAAATGCTAAAATGGTTATCACCACAAGAAAATCCGGGTATCTTCCAAAACCGAAATGCTCATCGTCAAAGATTGAGGAGGCAGCCACTTGAATCATACCGATTAAAAATCCCAAGAACGCGCCACCAAAAAATCCTCGCCATGTTTTTCCATCGCCCAGGATTCTCTCTCCGTCTTTGAGCTTTTTTCCAAAATCCATGGGCGCACCACCACCGAAAAGCACCGCCGAGGGATTGGCCACATAAGCCGGAATGGTCAACCAAATACCCATCAAAACTATCTCAATGTAATCGTTGTTCATCACGCCACAGATTCTGAATAGATGATGGCAGAGATATATTTTTGGTAAAGGAGGCGGATTTTGTTTTCCTCTTCATCCTATCCTTTAAGGCAATATGGAATGTGTAACCCAGCAGAGGCGTCATCCTTTATTGGGTATCAGTCTACTCTTCATTTCATTCTCCCCCATCCAATTCTTCCTCCTTTTTCCATTCAAGAACCTTCTGACACACCCCCTCCGCCCTCTGCATCTCCATTATACATAGGATTCGATCATTCTCTTTTGCTAGGCGTAGTAGCTCCTTGGCCATATGTTCCTCCCTCTTAGTTTCCAGATTTCTGAAGCCTTTGAGCTTGTTGATCACTCTGTCCCACTCGAGAACGAATTGTTCTGCTGTTTCGGCTTTAAAACGTTTTTTCCTCAGCCATTTAACTCTGGTAGAGTGACGGATCAAATCCCATCCCGAGATACTATCGCAGAACACATCAGCGTAATAAATATCGTCCATATCAATTGCGACGATGGGTATCTCGTTTTCCAAGCATAACTTCAGCGCAGTTTCATAACATGGAGGAGGCAGTTTGACCTCACCAAATGAGGCCAGTCTTCTTGCATATATCTCCTCGTAATTTGACATAAAGTACTCGTATTCCTCTCCTTCCACCACATTCCTCAGTCCCTCCAACTCTTCCTTGGAGGATTGAATAGCCATTATATTTGGTTTTATCTTGTTGTAGGCTTTCTTCACCTTGGCGATCTCGGCGGTCAGACCGATTATGATATTAGGGATATAAATCTTAGAGGTTCCCGCCCGAATTCTTCTCATAAAATTCCCAGTTTTACTTTCCCTTTCTTTCGAGAATGAGCTCGATTACGCCATCAGAATTGTCGATTTTCTTCAGTTCTTTCTTCTCGATGAGAGGGGTGCCTTCCAGGCTGAGCTTTCTGGACTTCTCAACAAATATCACAGAGTGCTTCTCCACCACCTTTGATATGTTAGTCACGACTTTCGCTCTTTTAGCGAGAGTGCCATCGTAACGCTCAACAGAAGTTAAGATCAAGGTCTTGCTGTCCTTTGTCAAAGCGTCGAAGGGACTCTTGCTCGTGGGCATGATTCTGTAACCAAGGAAGCTTAAGTAATGGAAAACTTCCTTTTCTAGGCCTTTAAACTCCTCGAAACTCTCCACCCAATTTGAACTTTCCTCCTCGGTTTTAGCATAGGCGGCAAGGGGGTTAATAGGCAGGATAATCTGCATCTTTAGGAATTCCTCGATGCGTAGCGCTGCGTCAACCATGGCCCCCATTCCACTCTCGTATAACTGTATGCTTCGCCTTGAGACCTTGGCCACATCTGCCAATGCACCCAGTGAAAGTTCGTTTCTTTCTCTGAT
>JAZGAR010000241.1:0-3410 GCA_036475875.1 Thermoplasmata archaeon | reverse complement strand
TACACCAGAAGAGATAAGAATTTTTTGTGACAGAGCGGCACTGGAAATAGAACATATGGATATCCAGAATTCTGGAATAACAGTCGTTGCCTTAAAAAGATAAACCATGTGCGGAATTTGTGGAATCTTCAATCTAGATGGGGAACCCATCCCCCATCGCCATATCAGATCCATGACCGATGCATTGGCCCATCGGGGCCCTGATGATGAAGGCCATTATATAGATGTGAATATTGCACTGGGTCACAGGCGACTCGCTGTTCTTGACCTCACACCCGCAGGCCACCAGCCAATGTCTAACCAGGACGGTACGATTATCCTGGTCTACAACGGTGAAATCTACAACCATCTTGAACTCAAAGTCGAGCTTGAGGCTTTAGGATATCAGTTTCGGTCCCGTACAGACACAGAGGTCCTGCTCAAAGGATACGAGGCATGGGGAATTGAAGTAGTTGAGAGGCTAAACGGTATGTTTGCCTTTGGCCTGTGGGATGGACGAACCAGGACCCTGTATCTGGTCAGGGATCGGTATGGCGTCAAGCCCCTGTATTGGAAGAAGGACGGGAATACCTTCATTTTTGCATCGGAAATAAAAGCCATCTTGACACATCCTATAGTGTCACCCCAGGTGAACCCGGATGCCCTCAACGAATATTTTACCTTTCAGAACCTCTTTCGATACCATACAATTTTCAAAGGCATAAACCTGCTTCAAGCGGCATCGATTAGATGGATAAGTGAACGGGAGCCTGATCTCAAACGGCGAACATGGTGGGATTATGATTTCACCCAGCGGGATGAAAACATGAGTATGGAAGAGGCCCGGGAGGAAACCCTCCGGCTTTTTCGCCAAGCTGTCATCAGGCAGCTTATGAGCGATGTGCCTGTGGGGAGCTATCTTTCAGGAGGAATGGATTCCGGTTCCATTGTTGCCGTGGCAGCTTCTCATATCCCCAGGCTTGCCACCTTCACCTGTGGGTTCGACCTCTCATCTGTCACTGGTTCGGAAGCAAACTATGATGAACGGCGAGAGGCCGAGCTGGTCTCATGTCACTTCAAGACCGAACACTACCAGCAGGTAGTGAATGCATCAGACATTTCCTGGGCTTTGCCAAATGTTGTCTGGCATCTTGAGGATCTTCGGCTGGGAATGAGCTATCCCAATTTCTATGTGTCCCGGTTGGCATCCAAATTCGTAAAGGTATGCCTTTCAGGGGCGGGTGGTGATGAGCTTTATGCTGGTTATCCCTGGCGTTACTACCGGGTTTTTGATGCTATAGGAAGGGATGATTACCTCAGACAATATTACGAATTTTGGCAGAGACTGGTTTCTGACAAGGACAAGCCTCTCTTATTTACAAAAGACTTATGGCGGCAGGTAGGAGATCGCGATACCTTTCGCACTCTTAGTCGTGTCTTCACCTTTAACGAAAGGCTCAAATACGATTCCCCTGAGGAGCATATCGCCAATTCTCTATATTTTGAAATCAAGACTTTTCTGTCCGGCCTCTTTATTATCGGAGATAAACTTTCCATGGCCCACGGGTTGGAGGAGAGAGTACCTTTCCTTGATAATGATCTTGTGGACTTTGCTCAGCGTATCCCTATTCGCCATAAGTTGACATCTATCGAAAAGGTAAAGGAATTTGATGAGAACCAAACGAGAAAACTCCGACGATATCAGGAGTTCAATGAAGGGAAAAATGTTCTGCGTACTGCAATGTCCAGCCTTCTTCCAGAAGAGGCATTAAAACGACGGAAGCAGGGGTTCTCAGCACCAGACGAGTCTTGGTACAGGGGAGAAGCTTTTGGCTATGTGAGCGAGATACTTCTCAACAGGAGGGTCGCTTATAGGGATTTCTTAAATCCTCGATTTGTAGCTCGCATTCTGGATGAGCACGCAACTGGGAAAAGAAATTACAGGCTTCTACTATGGTCATTCCTGTGTTTTGAGTGGTGGTGCAGGATATTCTTGGATGGGAAAAGGCCAGTGGTTAACGAAATGTAAAACTACTCATATTTAATGGCTGAAGAATGGAAGTTTAACAGTTATTGTTCATACCTGATAGGATTTAAGGGAGAGCCTGTAAGGCTTTGTTTTTCTATTTGAGGTATGCAAGTTTGGCGAAAGGTTTTCTGATTGATAGGAGGCGCAATAACATGCCCATCTATTAACCAAGATGGTTAAAGAGGGAAGTATAATATTAGAAAGGCCATTGATTATGTGAGGAGGGAAAATCTTGGTGGAAAGAAATACTGGGCTGAATATCAATTCCAAACACCTTGAAGAATTAAGAAGACTTTATGAAGCATTGCGAGAGGAAATGCACAAGAAGTGGAATCGGGACCTTCCTCTGGAGGAACTCCTGTTCGATAGATGGGAGCGGGCAAATCAATTAGGTTTTGGAAAGGGGGCCAGTATCTACCATAACAGCTACGTATATGGAGATGTGAAAGTAGGAAAGTACACCTGGATCGGCCCTTTTACTATCCTTGACGGAACAGGCGGACTTGTTATCGGCTCTTATTGTTCTATATCCGCAGGGGTTCAGATCTACACTCATGATACGATAAAGTGGGCTGTTACTGGTGGAAATGCCCCCTATGAGTATGCTTCTGTAAGAATAGGTGATCACTGCTACATCGGCCCCAACACGGTCATTTCGAAAGGGGTAAGAATAGGCAATGGCTCAATTGTGGGAGCCAACAGCATTGTCCTTTCTGATATTCCAGCCAGAAGCAAGGCCTTAGGATGTCCTGCGAGATTAGTATCGAACAATAATTCTAAATCAAATTAAAATATCCGAATTCTAGTAGCCTATAGAATCCCACTAAGCCTTTAAATGGAATCTTGATTAATATTTTTCACCCCTAAAATTGTCCCAAAAATTACCCCTAAAACAAAACTTAAGCCTGTGGAAAATAGTCTCTGTATGGTGACAATGGATATCCCTATTTCATTCGTTATTCCCAGATGCCTTAGGTAAAAGAGCATTGATCCTTCGCGAACCCCTAATCCCATAGGTATCATTGAGATTGCACCCAAAAAGAATGCGGTAGAATTAGCTATTACTGCCTGCCAAAGAGATAATTCCTGGGAAAAGAAACCGCTTAGTAAGACCAAGGTGATACCAGCAAGTAGTTGGATAAGTAGCACGAGGAACGTGTATATCATCAAGTGAGAAACGGCAATCTGAGAAAAGGCTTCACGAACTTTTTTGATAAATTGGTATATACGACTATTCTCGTTACCTTTTCTTAGGAATATCTGTATTCCATAAAAGGTTAGTACAACAAAAATAAAGAGGCAGGAAAAAGAGAGTATGAAAATGTTTGTTTTGCCCGTAAAATAAAAAAAAGTGCCAACAAAAGCAATGATGCCGCATATCGTTGTACTTGCAATGAGTTCA
>JAZGAR010000240.1:0-14152 GCA_036475875.1 Thermoplasmata archaeon | reverse complement strand
CTATTTTCATAAGATCATCAAACCACTAACCTATCAGTGTAACCTCTGTGCTGTCACATACGGAAATTTAGGCATGAAAAAAGAGTGGAAGGAATTTATTGAAGGGCTGGATATTCCCGTGGAATTCTTGCATCGGGACGAATTCAAAGCCCGCCATAGCAATGAAGAGGCAAAGTTCCCATCCGCCTTTTTCTTAAAAGATTCAAAGCTTAGTCCATTCATAACACGAGAGGAGATGATCCAAATTAAAACCTTGGATGAACTGATCAAAATAGTGGGAAAGAAATTGATTGAAATACAAGATTGAAAGGTGAGGTAACGGAGAAAAAGAGATAGCCGAGCAGGAGAAAATATTGAGGATCATTCGCAATATAGATGGCGGAACCTCATTATTTTTGAAATGTAAACTTTTATCCAAAAATTCATAACCCATCACCCTCATTCTAATACCGCATGACCCTAGACATGTGCCCCTTCCTTTCAAAAGAGGCCGAGGCAAAGCCCTGTCCTGGTTGCAAAATAAAGACAGTTAAGGCTATTGAGGAGGGACATGAAGCTGTTATGAAAAAATGCATTGCTGGAATTAAAAACGAATTAGAAGCCAAAAATAACTCGGCGAAACAAAAAGAAGTCCTTGCAATTGAACTCAATAAGCTCAGGAGATTAACAACTTATGAGGAAGAGCAAAAGGTGGATTTTACCGGCAAAAAGAAGGCTCTGGAAACCCTAAGTCTGATAGAAAAACTCAAACCTAAGATGAGCAAAAAGGAGGAAGTGCAATTCTCTTTGAATACCGGGGATGTGCTATTCAACCTAGGAAAATACGAAAAGGCTTTGAATCGTTTTATCTTGGCCAACAAAACCGACCCTAAGGATAAAAGGATATGGAACAATATCGGAGTGACGATGGTTAGACAGGGCACGGTGAAGGACGCGCTGCCCTACTATGATAAGGCTCTCGGGTTGGATCCTGCTTATGGCAGTGCATGGTTCAATAAAGGCAAAGCATTGTTTACGCTGGGCATGGAAAAGAAGGCCTTGGGTTGCTTTCGAAAGGCTACGAAATACTCGCCTGAGAACAAGAGCGCATGGAACAATCTCGGCGTTACCCTAAGACACCTGAAAAAGTTCAGGGAATCAATAAAATGTTATGACAAGGCAATAAAAATTCATTCTGAATATCCTTGGGCATGGCACAACAAAGGTATCGCGCTCATGGAACTAAAAAGATACAAAGACGCGATGGAATGTTTTGACAAAGCCCTGCAAATCGACCCTGACTATGAGCCTGCAAAAGAGAGCAAAAGGGATCTGGTGAGAAAGGTGATGTAAATCATCGTTTTTCGATGACCTCAAGGCCATTCATATATGGTCTCAGAACTCCTGGCACTACGACGCTACCGTCCTTCTGCTGATTGTTTTCAATTATAGCGACAATTGCTCTGGAAGTCGCTATTGCGGTGCTGTTCAAGGTATGCAAAAAATCTCTTTCGCCATTGGATTTTTCGTACCTGACATTGAGCTTTCTTGCCTGATAGCTCGTGCAGTTGCTGCAGGACACGACCTCCTTGTATTGGCCTTGTTTGGCCATCCAGGCCTCCAAATCGTACTTTTTGGCTGCCGTACCTCCCAAATCACCTGTGCAGATGTTGACTATCCTGTAGGGAATCTCAAGTTTCTGAAAGAGCGTCTCGGCATTTTTTATTAATAGCTCGTGCTCATCCCATGATCCCTCAGGTGTAGAAAATATGAACTGCTCCACTTTGTTGAACTGATGCGCCCTGAAGATTCCTTTTGTATCAACACCATGTGCACCAATCTCCTTTCTGAAACATGGGGAAACACCGCAAAACCTCATAGGTAAGTCCTTTTCTGGGATGACCTCATCCATGAGCATGGCTCCCATTGAATGTTCGGATGTGGCTATCAAATAGAGGTCCTCGTTTTCTACCTTGTAAAGCACGTCCTCAAAATCAGATAGGTCAACAACACCCTGCATCGCCCTTCTTCTGAGCATTAAAGGTGGCTCAACCACTTTGAAATCCACGCTCCTTAGATAATCTATTGCAAATCTCATCAGCGCGAAATCCAGCATCACCAAATCCTCGTAGAAGTAGTAAAATCCGGCACCTGAGGTTTTTTGCGAGAATTCGAAATTTCCTTGGCCTAGGCTTTCTATTATATCTTGGTGGCTCTTCAATTCGAAGTCATATTCTTTTGGTTTTCCCCATTGTCTGATTGGTACATTATCGGAATCGTCCTTTCCTTTCGGCACCGATTCATGCATGAGGTTCGGGATTCTGGTCAAAAGCTCATCTCTATTTTTCAGATATGTTTCGGTATCTAGGTCTTTTTTCTTAATTTTCTCGTTCAAATCCTTCATTGCCTGGACTGTGGAGGATATATCCTTACCTGCTTTTTTCAGCTCTGAGATCTCTTTTGTAACCACGTTTCTCTTGTGTTTCAAGGCATCTCCTTCCTGCCTGGACTTCCTCCATTTTCTATCATTCTCTAGGACCTTGTCCACTAGGCTTATCTCCTCCTCTGTCCAACCTCTTTTCCCAAGATTGGCCTTGATGATATCAGGATCTTCTCTGAATAATCTCATATCGAGCATCATCATCCTCTCGTTTTTCCTTGGAATCCTTGCAATGCAGTATTTGCTCTTAAAAGCATAGCGGTACTAAAGATTTTCGTAGTATAGTGGCAGACATAACCTTCTAGACTCACAATTATGTCAGCCACATATAATCAAAGACTTGACAAAAAGTCCTAAACGTTTTGTCTTTGACTATAAATATGAAATTAACGATATAACCCTTAAAGTAGGATTTATATTATATATTAGGAAGATAATCAGTGTTTCGAGATTAGAAAGCAACATACCTGGGTAACGGTGAGAATTTTGCAGGGTGCCAAATCAAAAGCAAATGAGGTGCTTCAGGGATATGTTGGCCTGTTCAGAGAAGATATT
Source organism: Thermoplasmata archaeon (assembly GCA_036475875.1). Classification (GTDB taxonomy): domain Archaea; phylum Thermoplasmatota; class Thermoplasmata. Next base: position 11,178 of record JAZGAR010000240.1, on the reverse strand, counting down.
CTCATCTCCTATACACTGGCCTATACCTTCTATAAGATGAAAGCCACGATTGACAAAATGGTCGCGATGGAGATAGAATCAAAGGGTAAAGGTAGCATGATAAAAATCCTGGATATGGGCTGCAATAGAGGATACGACATCTTCAGGATGAATAAAAAGTTCGCAAATCGCAACATATCGTTCACAGGACTCGATATCTCACCTTTGGATATAGAACATGCAAAAAAGTTTGTAACAAAGAATGGCATAGAAAACTGTAGCTTCGCGGTGGGTAATGCTGAGAGCACGAATTTTGAGGGTGGAAGTTTTGAAATAGCCATATGCTCTGAGGTCTTAGAGCATGTGCCTGCGCCTGAGAGAATTTTAAAGGAAATTCACAGGATTCTGAGGAGCGGGGGGATAGCGATTATCAGTACCCCCAACGCAGAGAACAGGCTCAGTAAGCTCAAGAAGTTCGCACCTAGATGGCTCAAGAAAGGATGGAACAAGCATCTAATAGAGAAAACAAGTGAGAAGGAATACGAGCAACTATCGAAGAAGGGGTTCGTAAATCTACCTCACATCTCAGAAAAAGGAATTAAGGATTGGATTCAAGTCTCAAAAGGGTTGGGTTTCAAGGTGGAGGATGTGAAAAGAGGCAGTCTTATGTGGGGACAAGAATTCTTTGACGACCATCCCGGTCTGACCGGCCTATTACTATTCTTTGATTCGATCCTAGACAAGATCACCTACGATTTTTCCTCTGATTTCATAATTAAGATGAGGAAATAACAGGGACTGATTTTGCCTGCCCATTCTAAACTATGGTTATTCATTTTTCTTTGACTCGGAATTTTTTGCCTCGAGGTACTTCTTTACTTCGCCAAGAATATTGCACTCCTTGATGAAATGGGTTGTGTATTCCCCTCTCATAAAAAAATCGTTGTTTAGCGCGACTTCATGAAACGGGATATTCGTTTTTATACCTGTGATTTTGTATTCCCTTAATGCGCGTTTCATTCTTTCTATCGCCTCTTTTCTATCACGACCCCACACGATTAACTTTGAGAGTAGAGAGTCATAAAATGGAGGGACAACATAGCCACCGTAAACACCGCTGTCCACCCTTATACCTGGCCCTGAAGGTTCTGCATAAGCATCGATCTTGCCGGGCGAGGGAAAGAAATTATTTTGCGGATCCTCAGCACATATTCTGCACTCAATGGCCCATCCCTTCCCAGTGATGTCTTCCTGCCCATACTGAAGGTCATAGCCTGATGCCACTCTCAACTGCTCCTTCACCAAATCGATGTTTGTGATCATCTCCGTTATCGGATGCTCAACCTGAAGCCTCGTGTTCATCTCCAAGAAATAAAAATTGCCTTTGGAATACATGAACTCCACAGTGCCTGCATTTCGATAATTCACTGCCTTTGCCGCCGTAACCGCTGCGCTGCCCATTTTCTCTCTCAGATCTTCTGTCATCACACAAGATGGTGTTTCCTCTATCAACTTCTGATGCCTTCTCTGAACGGAGCATTCTCTTTCCCTCACATGAATCACATTGCCATGGTTGTCACACATCACCTGAAACTCAACATGTCTTGGTTCATCGAGGTATTTCTCGAGGAGAACCGTTTCATCGCCAAAAGCGGATTTAGCCAGTCTTTTTGTGGATTCCACCGCAGAGACCAAGTCGCTTTCATTATCCACTATCCTCATTCCTATCCCACCACCTCCCATGGATGCCTTAAGAATGACAGGATAACCTATCTCGTGCGCAACATCTTTTGCCTTCTCAATATCGGATATTCCTTCCTCGGTACCGGGCACAACAGGCACACCCGATGATTTCATGGTCCTCTTCGAAAAAAGCTTGTCGCCCATCTCCCGAATGTTCTGGCCTGTTGGACCGATGAACACTATACCGTTTTTCTCCACCATATCCGAGAATTTGTCGTTTTCAGCCAAAAAGCCATAGCCGGGATGTATTCCTTCAGCTTTGCATTTTAATGCGGTGTCTATGATGGCATCCATATTGAGATAACTCTGAAGCGGAGGGGGTGGCCCAATACAGTAGCTCTCTTTCGCATATTTCACGAAAAGCGCGTCTTTATCGGCTTCAGAATAAATAGCAACAGTGCTTATTCCCAGTTCCCTGCATGCTCTTTCGATCCTTACCGCGATTTCGCCTCTGTTGGCGATCAATACCTTATTCAACATGCTCTCACCCTCAACACCAGATCGTTCTGAATGGCTTCATTCCTTTATGTAGATTTCCTTGAATTGTATTGGATTACCTGATGTAAAACAGATACGCAAAGACTACAATTAATACTATAGCCAGCACAACCAGAACTATGGTCATTTTCGTGTCGGAGCCGAAAATGATAGGTATCGGGCCAATGAGCACTACACCACCACCTTTGATGGATTTCTCAGCCCTGGGTCTGGTCTGTTGGGATGCTCCTGGCTCTTGTTGACCTTCAATATCCTCTGCCCCGCCTAGTTGAGTAGCGAATCCAAAAAATGCAAGGAATATCGCGGACATTATGCAAATAACCCCTAGGAAAGCGAATAAACCTGAACCGTAAAAAACAGGAATAAAGAGCACCACACCCGCACTTCCTTCACCGGATGCAACGCTGTACCCGATAAGCGAAATGCCGCTAATAGCCAGGATTATTGCGATGATAAGGTATCTGTTCATCCTCATTTTTGAACTCCTAGGTGTTTATTATACGGTATTTAATTTTTAAGGTTTGTGCCTTCAATTCATTTTCGAGACTTTTTAGAACCTTTTTCCGCTCTCTTTATGGCCTCCTCTATCGTTAGCTCTCCCACCGCTACTTTTTTTGCCTCATCCTTGGATATCGTCACCCTACCTTTGCTCTCTATCCTGCTCCTTCTCTGGATGTCTCTCAGCTCTCCGTGTGTGGGCTCGACGTTGTATTTTCGCTTTGCCTCGATTCCGCTTTTAAGGGCGATGTCTATAGCCGCGTCTATGTCGGGCGTGTCTGAAATATGAGTGGTTCTTGTCTCATCTGAAATCTCGATCTTCAAACCGAATTTTGATAATGAATTGATGATTCTGTTCCTGTGCGTTGTGTCACCGTGGCCTATTCTTATCACCGTTTCATCTGCTGGGTAGGATCTTAATGCCCGGCCCACAATTTCCTTCACTTTCTCAGGTGATGACACTTGAGCGGTGCTCAAAATTTCCCCATCACCGATCACAGCCAAGCCGGGTCTCTTTCCCGGATCGATACCTACTATCAATTTTTTGCATTTCTCTTTCCCTTTCAATGTTCTTCTGGCTATGTCTATGGTGAGGTCCACGTCCTCTTCAGCCGAAATCACTTTCGGAAAATCTATTTTATCCCTCTCCTCCGAGGTTGTGATTATCACTCCGATGTTCAATGGTATGGGCTCGTCAAACGAGAGACTTGCAAAAGGCAAATCCCTCTTCTTCAAGGCTTTGATGAGCTCATAATACACTCGAAAGTCTTGGGTGAGTATTCCAATGATCTTCATTCTGAATACAATAGGAGGCAAAGGTAAATAAAGTTTCTCTGACCCTGAGAAAGACCATAGAAAATTTTAAGATATTTTATACGGTATACGTTGTGCTAACTACGCCTGGATTTGGAGTTTACGCTAACATAATATAAGGTGTGCCATAAAACGTGATGCTATGAAACAGCAGAAGAAAAGCGAGGTTACATATTATGACGGGGAGAACTTCTCTGAAAACGAGATCGAAGAGAAGATCAATAAATGGATGTTAAGAGCTAGAGTGGAGATGGAGAACTTCAATTTCGACGTGTTCTCCTACTACTTATCCAATCATGTGGATTTAAGCAAGGAATACAGATGCCTAGATGCCTGTTGTGGGCCAGGCCATGTATCCTACACTCTAGAGAAAAATACCCCTTTTAATATGATTGGCATGGACCTATCTTATATAGTTATGAAGGCGGCAAGAAGATGCAAGAAAGCTCATGGATTCAACACCGAGCTGATCAGAGGAGACCTTGAAAACAACTGCTTCAAGGAAAATAGCTTCGATATGGTCTTTATAATAAACGCCCTGCATCACTTTCCCGATTTCGATACACCTCTTCAGTCCGTCCATAGAATATTGAGGGATGGAGGAAAGCTCATCGTTTATGACACCAATCTCCTCTTCTTCCCAATATTATTACGAAGTACCAAGTGTAAACTCATGGGAAAACCCTGGGGCTCCGAGAACGAATGGCCTCTCACCAAGTTTCGCCTGAAAAAGTCCCTACTGACCACAGAATTCAACATAATATCACTCAAGAACATAAGATATTTGCCCCTTTCCATGGTGCGCAACAGACTTCACATTGACGAGTTCATAAGTAATATACCTGTCATCAATCTTTTTGGAAATGTGGTCCTTTGTATTGCCGAAAAATAACCTTATTTTTTGGAAACCTTCTTCTACCACACCAAACCTTTTTTAATACGCATAGCGATTAACTATTGGGAGCAGAATGGTGGAACTCGAACCAGACAAGTGCATGTTATGCGGAGGATGCGTTGCGGTCTGCCCTGCGGACTGCATAACCGTGTATGAGGCCTGGGTCGATATAGATAATGAGAAGTGCACCGACTGCAGCGCATGTGTTAAGGTCTGTCCAGTTGGGGCAATGAACATAGTCAAAGCAAGGGCATAAAAACCCGCATTTGCCATTCATTTCAGGAGGATTTGCCTTATTTCATGAATAATCCGGCGAAATTGTGGTGGAAAAGGTGAAATTGAGGGATTTGGGGGAGAGAAAGGCTGTGGAACTCATACGTGATATTTTATTAAATAGGAGTAATGATCCCAATGAAATGTCCGATGACTGTGCTGCAATCGACATTGGCGATGAATACCTCCTCGTTACCACGGATATGATCTCAAAGCATGCTCATATCCATGAAAAGGCAACCCCGTGGCAGGTGGGTTGGCATATCGTGGCTATCAATCTCAGCGATATTGCTGCCATGGGCGGTGAGCCTATGGGTGTGGTTGTGGCTTTGGGCCTGCCATATAACTTTGATGTCGAATACTTGGAAGGGATTGTGGAGGGCATGAACTCATGCGCTTCGAATTTCAACACATCGATTTTAGGAGGGGATACAAAGGAAGCGGAGATTCTTACCTTATCAGGCTGTGCTTTCGGCAAAGTAGCCAAGAACGAGATAATGCTCAGGAAAGGTGCTAAACCCGGTGATATCGTGGCTGTGACAGGCAAATTGGGGAGCGCTGCCTCAGCATATTATGCCTTGAAGAACAACATTGATGACGAGAATGCTATCAAGAACCTTTTGGAGGTACACCCCCGGGTCAAGGAGGGAATAACCCTCTCTAAAACTAAAGCAGTGACTACATGTATGGATATCTCAGATGGATTGGCCTCTTCAATACACCAACTGAGCCTATTGAACGAGGTTGGCTTTCAATTGGATTTTGACCAAATTCCGGTATCGAATGAGACAAAGGCCATATCTGAAAAACTGGAAATAACCATAGAGGAACTCGCCCTCTACTTTGGTGGGGATTATGAGCTTCTGATTACCCTTGACAAGGAGGGGGTGGAAGGTGCCAAGAATGCATTGTCAGATGCCGGTGCAAAGCTCACGCTTATCGGCGAGGTAATAAAAGACAATAAGAATATGCTTATAAAGGATGGAGTCTCTACTTTATTGGAAAATAGGGGTTACGAACATTTCAGGTGGAAGCCATGAACGAGGCCATGTTCTGGAGGAAACAGGGCAATAAAATTGAATGTACGCTGTGTCCGCACAGATGCAAAATTTCTGAAGGAAAGCGCGGGATATGTGGTGTGAGAGAGAATCTGAAGGGCAAGTTGAACACCATGATATACGCCCTTGCAACCTCGGTAACCCCAGACCCGATAGAAAAGAAGCCTCTGTACCATTTTTATCCAGGAACCTACGTGCTTTCATTTGGAACAGTTGGGTGTAACTTCAAATGTCTCCATTGCCAGAACTACGGCATCTCTCAGGCGAAGATAGAGAGTATGAGATTTCAGAAGTTGAAAGTGGAGGATCTGGTTAAAATCGCGAAAAGGTACAAATGTGATGGTGTAGCTTGGACCTACAACGAACCCACGATCTGGTACGAGTTCACCTATGATGGTTCTGTCATTGCAAAAAAAGAGGGGCTTTACACCTGCTATGTGACAAACGGTTTCATCGAAAAGGAGCCTCTTGAAAAGATCAGTCCCTATCTGGATGCTATGAATATTGATGTCAAGTCTTTTAGCGACGACTTTTACAAAAAGATCTGCAAGGCAAAACTCCAGCCTGTTCTTGACACATGCGTGCTGGCAAAGGAGCTCGATATATTTATAGAGTTGACCTATTTGATAATACCGGGTCACAATGACAGTGAAGTGGAGATAAAGGATTACTGCAAATGGGTTGTGGATGCCCTGGGCGAGAGCACCCCTATTCATTTTTCTAGATTTCATCCAGACCACAAGATGCTTGATTCGATAGCCACACCCATGTCGACTTTGCATAGAGCCTGTGAGATCGCAAAGAAAGAAGGGCTGAGGTTCGTTTACCTCGGAAATGTTCCCCACGGTGATTATGAAAACACTTACTGTCCAGATTGCCAGGAGCTGTTGATAGAGAGGATAGGCTTCAGCACACGGAGCCATTATGTAAAAGATGGAAAGTGCCCAAAATGTCATTTAGCTATACCGTTGATACAATAGGGAAACAATCTCCCAAATGAATACTCTTGACACATAACCCTTATAATTGGTTTTAAAAGGTGATAAAACTGATATTGCCCTAAACAATCTGATGTACCGTATCGTCGTTATCCAGTAGAATGGTGAGATAGAATCCCATCCAAACCACAGTATCAAAACCACCTATCAGGTTTTCCTTACCTCCTGCAACCCTCTCCATCTCCTCTAACGTATCGTCAGGGCTGTGGTAGGCATCGTATTCGCCCGAACTTGCACCGTAAAAGAACACAATGGGCACGCCTATCTGCTCGAACCGGTAATGGTCGCTGCCCCGATGCGATTCCTCATACACATTTACACCTTCTACTTTCGGGTAATCAAGGATTTCGAAAGCGGTCCTATTGGTCAGATTTATCATGGCACCCTGCTCGATCGTCTCGGGATCATCATCCGGTCCCACAATTGCCTGCAGATCGTAGGGTGCCGGGTAGTTGATTCCCGCCATATCGAAGTTCAAATAGGCCTTGACGGTAACATCGTCAGGTAAAGTATCCACAAATTTCTGAGCACCCCATAATCCCTCTTCCTCCCCTGCCCAAAGGCCGAATACTATGGTCTTATTGGTACTCATCTGGGATATTCCCCTTGCGATTTCCACGACATTGTTCGTTCCAGCAGTATTGTCGTAGGCTCCTTCCACAGTCTCCCATGACATATCGTAATGTCCTCCCAACACGATCCATTCCTTGGTATTCTCTCCCCAATGGTAGGCAACTACGTTCCAAATAAAGATGCCCACCGCCTTTTTTACTGGATTATCACCCGAGGGAAACCAATATCTGACTATCTCGGCTTCCAACCCAAAGCTCTGGAAAACATCCCTGAAATATCTGGCTCCAACTTCCAACTGGGGATGGCTGGTGACGCGGTGCATCATACCATTGGATGAGTCGGTTACATGGTTCATTCTCTCATAAACCTGCTCCCCAGATACGAGGGTCTCGGCCCCCCTTTCTGCATTCACCTGGAATCTCTCTGAACTCCCACCCGAATCAACGGTGATGTTCATCACCGATACAGTAGGCGGGATCAACACCTGGAAAGTGAACTCATGTCCCTCGAAACTCAAATTTCGTGCTGTGGACAGTCTACCATTGATAAGTGGTAATGTGTTATCGGGAAGGTGCACCACTCCCTTGTCCTCGCCGATCTTCACCGTGAATGTGGTTATCTCTCCAGATTCAACTTCCAAAGGAGTTAACTCAACGTCGGTTCGCCCTCCCAGTAATATGGGCGTATTCCAAAGTAGCAGGCCAATTAAAGGTAACATCACAATAATTACGATAAACAGGGCTAGTTTTCTCTTTTCCAACTCAAATGGGAACATACAGAATCACGATGATATTAATGTGGGTATACAAATACCTTATGTTTGATGATAAATCCCATGTTTCAATAGAAAAATATAAAAGAGGCTCAACCAATTATAGTATCAATATGACTTTAATAGATAATATCATTAAATGGTTCAAAGCGCCAAAAACCCTTTACGGTATCGCAGGCATGATAGTTATCATAATCGTATTGGCCTTAGATTTCGCATATTGGGCCGGGGCTATCGAGGTGGGCTCTTTTTCTACTGGTGAAACTGTTGAAGAAGAAAACGAAACTGTCGAGTGGGAAGAAATCCTCGTTTACACCTTCGAGCAGGAGGATACGATTTTAGCTCCTGGCTTCGGTCAGGTCTCAAATAGTAATACTGCAAAAAGATACGAATTTCCAGTCGAAGAAAATGCATCTAAGGCCGAGATCATCACCACACATACAGGTAATGCCATCAGACCTGATGTTGACCTTTATATTTATGAACCTGATGGTGAGCAAGTTGGATCCAGCGCAGGTTCGAATGCAGAGGAGGGCGTCCAACTTGATGAAAAGGATTTCGAACGAAATGGTTATGGAAATTACGTTGCGGAGGTCAGAAATTTCTCAAACATTGCTATCACCTACAAGATTACAATAGATGTTTATTATAAAATCCCAGCAAATGAAACCAGCGAACCTGGCGAGTGAGTGAGATCTCTAATAGCACTTTGTAGGCATGAATCTATATGGTCCTGTTTTCTTCATCAAAAACCCCCAAAACTTTTTAATAGGCATCTCCGATATATACTAGGATGAGGGAGCGAATCTTAAGTTACCTGACAAATCATGACACTCTGATACAGCCCCAGGCTATGGACTATATACTTTCAAAAAAGGAACCTGTTCTTTACGTCCAAAGCATACTTGATAATACCAATGACCCTCTTTTAGTTCTCACTATTGAGCATCTTAGGAAGGTGGAGGAGATCGGGCGGATAGCTGGTTCTCTGGCTCTTATAATCGAGTCTAAGAAAATCGAGATAAAGCCGGAGCTAAAAGCTAAATCTGAACCTATTAAACCAAAGACTCAGTTTGGTACAGGGGAGAAAGCGTTGGATAATTTTGCGGTCGGGGGAGTGTTCGCAAAAAAGGGAGAAATTGTTTGCTCTGTCCATGAATTATCACATGAAGTCAAAGTCTTTAAGGATATCACAGGCAACTCCACATGCCAAGGTAAGATTGGCGATTTTAAACTGTATTTCAATGATAGGCTGAAAACTTTGAGAAAAATTCTCAAGGAAAGACGGGAGATGGCGGGTGCGATCCCCATTAGCAGGGTTGATAAATCGGTGAGCAACTTCAAGGTCATAGGGATGGTCAACGATATTAGAACCACAAAAATCGGGAATAAAGTTATAACAATCGAGGATGAAACCTCTTCGATAAGCGTGCTGCTGACCAAGGATCTTGGACTTGTTAATGACTCCACTGTGACGGATGAGGTAATAGGGGTGATTGGCACTAAATTCCGGAATGACCGTCCAGGAAAGGTCACAAATCTGGTAAAAGCCGAGGTGTTGGTAAGACCTGATGTCCCGGTGAACAGAAGTTCTAACCATAGCGATGAAAGCTTATTCGTGGCCTTCGTCTCGGATATTCATATTGGAAGCAAAACCTTTTTGAAAGAGGAGTTCTGTAATTTTCTAGACTGGCTGAAAGGGAATAACGGGCGAAAAAAGGATATTGCAAAAAAAGTGGGATATGTGGTGGTACCAGGAGACATTGTGGACGGTATTGGTATATATCCTGATCAAGAGGAGGAACTAGCAATTGACGATATATATGGACAATACGAGGAACTTGCACGTCTGCTTAGGGAAGTGCCTGAACATGTAAAAGTTATAATGCTTCCGGGCAACCATGATGCCGTGAGACCAGCAGAACCCCAGCCAACCTTCCCAGAAGATATCAGGAAACTCTTCCCGCAGAACGTGATTTTCGTTGGAAATCCTTGCTATTTCAGCCTGCACGGAGTTGAGATCCTTGCATATCATGGTAGGAGTATGGACGATTTTATAAAAGCCTTGCCTTCTTTGGACTACACCAAGGCGATAAAAATAATGATCGAGATGCTTAAAAAGCGCCATCTTGTTCCTATATATGGTGGCAGGACACCCATTGCACCGGAGCATAGGGACTACCTGGTAATCGATAAAATCCCAGACATATTTGTTACGGGCCATGGACATTCGACAGGAATTGGAAAATATCGCGGTGTTACCCTCATCAACGCATCCGCATGGCAGTCTCAAACGAATTTCCAGAAAATGCATAACTTCATTCCCGACCCTGCGAAGGTTCCTATTTTCAACCTTTACACGGGTGAGGCAGGCATCATAGATTTCTCATAGATGGGCTAGATAGCCCCACAAAGATATATTTTACAAGGCTGTTGCAAAAAGGAAGCTATGAGACAACAAATCTCCTAATAGTCCACTCAAAATAACATCATACTACTAATTTGCTTCAATAATGTATCACTCTCCATAAACCCACATTTTCTACGCCAGAATCCCTCAGGCTCTAAAAAAGCCGCTAAATCTCTCGAGGTTCCCTTCTTACAAAGAAACATCACAATTAATCTAGATATGAAGGTTAACCGTCGTATGGTCTCCTACCATATCGCTTTGGAATAAATAAATGCTCCATTCGTGATAATTTTATTAGGTTGAAAATCTTTGCGCTATTTTGCAATTTCCATCACTGGTTTTACAGTTGTTTAAATAGGGTTATGGGAATTGCACCACGTAAAACTAACTATTATCAGAATTATGCAATAGGCTCAAACGTAAAAGTTCGAAAAATATAATTAGAAGATTACTCTTATTGTAAATTTGTTTAAAATGAATAGCAAGATATACACGAAAAGTACCATCGTAATACTAGCAACCGCCATAATAGTTATAATTCTCTTTTCACATTTAGTCCAAGATAATAAAAGAGAACTGCCTTCTTCCCAAGAAAAAATCCAACCAGAGAATGAAAAAATACAATACGAAAATGAAACGTGGTATGCTAAAGATAATCCTCATATAAT
>JAZGAR010000239.1:0-18097 GCA_036475875.1 Thermoplasmata archaeon | reverse complement strand
CGCAGACCATATGTGGCAGATCCATGGTGCAAAGATGCATAGAACTACTGTAACTCGATGGAATGCAGAATATTCTTATCTGGTAAAAAACTATACCGACAGATTGGAACCAGAGATCAAAGGTAACACCCATTCGGACGAGGTTATCGTCAAAGTATGCGGTCATAAGGAACACAGATGGGGGGTTATAGATACAAAGACCAAGTACAAGATTTCTGGCCGGCTAACCAAGAAAAGAACCTATAAGGATGGTGCAAAACCTCTATATTACAAGCTGAAGCACAAATGTAAAGGCATTCCTCCAAAAATCATATCTGACAAACTCGGACATTACAGGAAAGCCTTCAATAAATACTTTTACAGAACTACAGCCAAGATGGTCCACGGTGTCCCAATAGCCTGTAAAAAATATGGATTAGAGCATAACAATAATCCTGCTGAAAGAGATAATGCACGGGTGAAGCAACGCACCAAAACCATGAGGGGATTCGGTGCTCACAAAACGGCAGAAGCGTTTCTCGATATGCTAGATATTCATCACAACTATATCAAACCCAGTATGAGTTTGGATGGCAGGTATCCCGCCGAGGAAGCAGGAATCTATCTCAACCTCGGGAGAAATAGATTGCTGTCCCTCATCCATCTCGCCAGCTTTGGATAAAACCATTTTCACATCTCATCTCAGAGTCATAGCTTTGAGTTTGGGCTATCGAGTTTTCTCCTCGGATCAAAGGGACAACCAATGGATTTCCGTGGTGAGGCCATATAATCCTGTAACACCTGCTTTTACATGCTATTGATGAAGGATGTTGAGTTTTTTGTAAAGACATTTACCAACCGTTACCGCATCAATATTATCAACTCGAAAAGAGGATAAGAGAGGAAGTAACGAGGGTAATAGATGACGGTAATTATCTCTATGTTATTGACCAAGAGGTAGAAGAAATCAGACTTGGAATAAATGCATTCGGCCTTGATTCTGGAGATTCGGTTTACGTGGAGATAACCATATATTCCAACGACACAGCCAATATTAGCAGTCTGAACTTAGCTTCCCAGATTCAACAGGCCCTTGATACAAAATTCAGAGACGAGGTGGAGAAGGATTTCGTAGTTAGGATAATCCTTCAAACTGTAGATGTCTTCCCTTGAGGATTACAAGGAAGGGACAAAAAAGGCAAGCTCGATATACGTAAAATAACCTTGAGTAGATATTGAAAATTAAATAGAGGAGGGGAATATTCAATCCTCAGAAATAGACCTGTACTTTTCGCATGTGTAGCAGTACCAGCGATTGTACTGTTCTATGTAAGACAATTCTCCACCGCAATCAGAGCAAGAACGCTTTTTCCCCCCTTCTTCTGTGGGCTTTTCTTCCGTTCTGCCACTTCGACCTTCCATTAGATCTATGAGCCTTTCTCTTAGATGTTTTGTTCTTCCGCTAGAATTCAGGCCAAAAGCCTTACTCAAAGCGACCAATTTCTCGTCGTTCATGATATAGAGTTCATCTTTTGTGGGCAATCTCAGCTTACCGACTTCCTCCTTCTCCACTGGTTTCGGTTCTGCGGATTCAGGTGGAGATTCAGGTGGAGATTCAGGTGGAGTTACAACGGCAGGCTCCTCTGGAACGACTTCTTCTGTTTCTGGCTCACCGACCTCCTCCTTCTCTTCAAGTCCAATATCCGCGGATTCGATCGAAGATTCCACGGCAGAATCTTCCGAAATTTCTGTTCCCGATTCTGGCTCAAGAACTTGCTCCTTCTCCTCACGCTCCATTTCCACAGTTTCGTGCCCAGAATCCGTGGTTGGCTCCTCTGAGATGCCTTCTTCCGATTTGGGCTCACCACCTTCCTCTAAATCTTCGAATCCCAGGAATGCGGATTCAACCGGAGAGGTTATTTCAGGTTTTTCTTGGGCCTCGTTCTCTTCTAGACCCTCAGAAACGAGTTCTGCGCCGCAAGCGAAACAGGTCGTTGCATCCTGGTGCATCCTGGTACCGCACGTTGGACACGCCTTCTCCGATACAATTTCTTCCTCCTTCACCGCCTCTTCTTCGGTCTCAAGTTGGGTTTCAGTAGCCTCTGGGGCCCCACTAGTATCAGTAACCTCACCCTCGGCACCCCCAGGCTCTAGAATCTTATCCACAGCCATCCCTTCCGACTCCTTTAGAATTGGAGCAACCTCGCCCAATCCTAGATCCTCGGCAACTTTCTCCATATCCCCACCTTCTATCTCCCCAGAAATCGGTTCCAATGGCTCAAATCCTTCTACTGTCTCCTGAATATCTTCACTTTCCAATAACAGTTTCTCCCTTTCTATAAGTCTCGCTCTCATAACAGTCGATTTCTCATATTCCTCCTGCAAGGCCTTTTCTCTAGCCAGTAATTTTGACTCCCTGTCCGTGAGCTCTTTCTCCTTGGCGAGTCTTTTCTCCTTTGCCTGAGCAATGGCCATCTTCTTATCGTTCAGCTCCTTCTCCTTATCTTGAAACTCAGCCTCCCTTTCCAATAAAGGTTTGATCTTCTGGGCCATGTCCTTCTCTTTTTCGATGATCTCATTCTCCCATTTGAGCAGCTCCGCCTTCTTCGACGCGATTTCCTGTTGATCATTTAAGGTGGTTCTTTCCCTCTCGGTCAGTCTTCTCCTCCTTTCCTCCATCTCTTCTATTTTACGGTTCACTTCCTCGACCCGAGCTTTCAAATTGGAGCGTTGCTCTTCGAGTCTTCCCATGGCCTCGGCGGCCTTTTGCCTTTGTGTGGCCAGTTGATCCTTCAACGCGGATATCTTCTCCATTTCCTTTATGGCCTCTTCTTTTTTAGAAATGGCTTCCTCCTTAAGTTTAACAACCTCATCTTTCCCCCTAAACAATTCCTCCTTCATCCTATCGACTTCAGCCTTTTCTTCGTTCAGTCTTTTCTTTTCTTTCCTTATCTTCTCCTCGCTCTTCCTTAAAACTTCCCAAATCGACGCCTCGTGTTCTAAAACTTCCGGCTCCGAATCATTGGTTTGCGTTGGTTTTTCTTTCTCATCATCCAATATATCACCCCTTTACCTTACCAATTTAAATTTTGGGGGACCCTCAATTATACTTCCTCCATCTTTGGTTAGCGGTCATATGGCGAGATAAACTTTATAGTTTAAATATTTTTCAGCCTTATTTCGCATTTTTTATGGCGTTTTTCAGCCTGCAAACGCAGCCAACTAGGCCTTCCACATCCTTTGTCTCCTTCTTGCAGTAACCTGCGAGTTTGGCCCTTATCTTGGTATTGAATTGAACATCGTTGGCTTTTAAATCCTCACTGAGTATCCTACAAAGATGCCCTCCTTTACGATCCCAATCTGTTAGTATCACAACCCCTGGGTATTTCCTGGCTATTTCCTCGCAGAAATTGAATAAAGACTGGCCCCTATTTATCGGGATGATTTCGCCTTCAAAGCCCAATTCTCGTAGCGTCTTAACATCTGACTCTCCTTCTACTATGATTGGAATATCCGCGTTGAGAGCTTTTAATTCGCTTAAAACCACCTCGATCTTCTCTAACAATTCTTCTTTTTGCATATACATACCTCTTTTGGAATTTTTCAGACTCGCTCCCAATCGATTCACTGCCTTACTCTCCGGGTAAAGTCCTCCGTGTTTAATCCCAAAATCTTGATGTTCTTTCTACGCGACTTTTCGTCTCCCACGATGATGATATCCGAAAGAGGCAAAGAGAACATGGATGAAAGCAATTGGATCAATTCCTTGTTCGCCTTTCCTTTTTCAGCCCTTGCCTTTAGCCTAACCTCTATGCAACCCCTCCACTGGTTTATGCCCTCTATCCCACTGGTTTTGGCTCCGGGTCTGACCTCGATGTTGATCAAAATACCATCGTCCCTTTCATTCACACATTTTGAAAGATGTTTTAGGTCTAAGTCGATCATCGCTCATCCCAATCATTAAATGAGGTTTAAATGTTTCCTACAAGCCAAAATTTAATATAGTCTCCTTGATAATCTATCGGTGATGCCCAGGTGCCCGATCTGCAACGAAGAGCTCGTTGAACACGACGATGATAACTGGATATGCAATGAGTGCGGTGAGACGATACCGAAAAAGTTCGCTAAGGAATCCAAGATACCTTGCTGCGATCCGTTGAATAAGTGCAGATAGATTTAGTAATCGACTCTGGGATACATACATCATGAATCCACAAAAAAATCGAAAATTAAATACGAGGTAAGGATTATTACCTTCCGAGAACATGGAATTGCTTGGTGCCCTATATGTCGAATGCCCCGCCTGTGAAGAGGAGACGCTTCACAGGGTGATCAAGGGTAGTATCGGGGAAAAAAAGGGAGTTGTTGTTGACGCCCTAGTAAAATGCGGAAAATGCGGTCTTAGGCACCCTAGTGTGATAAGGGCCGATAGGTTCATAACCATTCCCCTGATTGTAAGTGAGCAAGACACCTCGCAAAAAAACGAGATAGAACTCTCGGCACAGGAAACTATTCATGTTGGAGATGAATATCATCATGATAGAGGGGAAATAAAAATTACTGCCATCGAAACAAAAAAAGGCAGGGTCAAGAACTCTATTGCGAAGGATGTGAAAACCATCTGGGCAAAAAAGTTCGATAGACTGAAACTGAAGGTATCGATTAACAAAGGCAGTAGAACTCTAACCAGGACGATCTGGGCGGTGCCTGATGAGGAGTTCTTCATCGGTGAGGTGATGAGGATAAAAGGATTGAATTTCACAATTCACCGCATCAAAACCCACGATAAAAGCCTGAAAAGAGGTAGTTCCGCGGCAAGGGATATAGTTAGGCTATACGGAAAAATCGTCAGATAGGTGATATATTGGATTTCGAGCTTAAGAGGAAAAAACTCGTGGAAAGCCTGGTGCGGAGAAGCCACATATCAAAGCCCGAAGTCATTAGGGCAATGATGAAGGTGCCAAGACATATTTTTGTCCCAAAGGAGATCGAAAACCACGCATATCACGATTGCCCCCAGCAGATAGGTTGCGGTCAAACCATCTCTGCACCGCACATGGTTGGCATCATGGTTGAGAAACTGGACCTTTCGCCAGGGCAAAAGATTCTGGAAGTGGGTGGCGGGAGTGGTTATCACGCTGCGGTTGTTGCTGAGATAGTTGGAAAAGAGGGGCATGTTTATTCTATTGAGTTTGTCGAGGCTTTGGCGAATAGAGGGAGAGATAATATAAAAAAGTGTGGGTTGGGAGATATAGTCACTATCATCCACGGTGATGGAGCGGAAGGCTTGAAGGAGCACGCCCCTTACGATCGAATTTTTGTGACCTGTGCCTCGCCAGATGTGCCTCCCCCTCTTTTAGAGCAGCTCAAGGACAGGGGCAAACTTCTGATCCCTGCGGGCGGCAGACACCTTCAAACATTGATATACTGCGAAAGGAAGGGCAAAAAGATAATAAGAAAGGATTATGGAGGATGTGTGTTCGTGCCGTTGAGGGGGAAGTACGGGTTCAAGTTGTATTGAGTTTGAACAATTTTGGAGTTGATTTTTATATTACAAAAATTTAATATGCCCCGACACCCTTTAAGAGCAGGGAGGTAAACAATGATCAAGATCGCTCCGTCCATCCTATCAGCAGATTTCGGTAACCTAGCCAACGCTGTGAAAGAAGTCGAGAAGGGCGGCGCAGACCTCATTCATATCGATGTTATGGATGGTCATTTCGTGCCCAATATCACCATCGGGCCGGTTGTAGTTTCGGGGATTCGAGACACAACAAAGCTGCCTTTCGATGTTCACCTCATGATCTGCGAGCCAGAAAAATATATTCCTGACTTCGTAAAAGCCGGGAGCGATATTATCACAGTCTCTGCTGAAGCATCGAACCATCTTCACAGGGCGATTCAAAGAATAAAGGAAAATGGTGTTAAGGCAGGGGTTGCACTGAATCCATCGACTTCGGTAAGCATCATCGAGAATATTTTAGATGACATCGATATGATCGTTATTATGACGGTAAACCCGGGCTTTGGAGGACAAAAATTCATAGAATCCATGCTACCGAAGATCAAGAATACGAGGGAGCTCATCGAGAAGAAGGGTCTGGACATCGATTTGGAGGTGGATGGCGGTATCAATCCGAAAAATGCGAAGCTTGCAGTGGATGCCGGAGCAAATATTTTAGTGGCGGGTAATGCTGTATTCCGGGGAGAGGGGAGCATAAAGGAGAACATAGCCAGGTTGAAAGGCTCTTTTTAGATTCAAACGAACTCATCGAATCTGTAGTCCTCCCATTTTTCCTCTCCCAGAACTATCCTAAATTCCCAAGGCGTGAGGATGGGAACATGATACATCATATAATCATCGATGGCGATTCTCGGGCATGCCGTTGACACAAAGGCATCGATTTTAAAGGGCTTTAGGTTCATGGGGGTGAATTCATTCAATACGAGGATGTAGGCCTTCTTTTCGTGCTTCTCAGCGAGCTTTTTCAGATCAAAAGCCAGTTTCAGGCGAGTTTGTCCAGGTTTTGTTCCCACGATGAACCCAAAACTTTTTACATCCTTTGCCTTGGCAATGGCTCCGTGCCTTTGCCTCATCAATCTGTTTTTTGTTTCCTCGATATCCCTCACCTCATTCAGATATGGATCGGCAATGATCACAGGCTTCTTTGTGACTATGGCTACACCAAGTGGATGAAAATTTCCACTCCCTATGTAAAGATAGCACTCCACGGAATCAGAAATAGAGGTGGCAGAGGATAAATCGCATCCCAATACCTGGCCATCGTGTGCTATCCTGCCTGAACCTTTACCTACCACAACTTTGAATCCATTCTCTTCGAGAAAATTCTTGGCTTCTTCCAGATTATGGATGTGCTGAGCGTTTGTTATCAAACCCACGCTACCATTCAAATGTTCCAAGGCTTTTTTTACGACAGACATGACGTCCAGGTTAGAATTTGCTTCGATAAATATCGTCGGTAATGGAGAATCAAGGGTAGGCATCTCTGAATGACCGAATTGAACGAGAAGGTCAATGCCCAGATTGTCAAGGGTAGGGGGTAGGTCGCATGCGCCAAAGCAAGAATCTGCAGAAATGATGACATTGGCGTTTGTCCTCTCCACCATAATGTCTTTCACTAAAGTGGCCAATTTCTTCAAACCTTCAGGGAACTGGAGCATGATGGTTCTGTAATCGTTATCTTCTATCGCCCTGCAAACTTCGTCAAGTCTTAGATCGTAACCCTGTTTTTCAGCATCCATTATTTTTGCCATGTCCGTCATATTCATTACCAACTATACCTTTAAAACCACCGTTTTTGCCACCATATCGCCTATCCTCTGTTTTTTTGGGTATAGGTTCATGATCAACAAACTAATGAGATAAAAAAACAGCACCATGTCAAGAAAACGGACGACATTTCTGGTGAAAGCGTCCATGAAACCGCTTTTTGTTTGCTCGTCTGTGGTTACCTTAATGCCTACGAGCCTCTTGCCAGGGCTCTGCCCCTTCCAGCCTTCAAAAATTGTGAAGTAGACGATCTGGGCAACCCAAAGCCACATGATGAGGGCAAGGAACCAGATGAAATTTTGTTCGGATAGGATTTCGTTTAGATCATAGATACCTAGGATGCCACCAAGATAAAAAAACGATATCACTATACCGACAATGATTGCCGCGTCTATCAGGAAGGCCACCATCCTTTGGGTATTTGTGGCATACAGTTTCGTTTCCACCCTTTCCAACTCTTTTAATATATGTCTGGCAGTTACGATGGCTCTAAATGCATCATTCTGGGTTTTGTATCTGGATTTTAGGGCCGGGATAAGCAGCCAATAATCATTTCTTATGTATGGATGCACCTGAAGTATGTCCAAGGTGATGTAGGGACTTTGTTTTATTCCGAACTTGAATCCCACATCCTGTATCTTCATTTCCACTGCCCTGACAGCGCTCTCCAATGTTCCCTCGTAATTACCCTCCCTATACAACTTCTCAGCTGTGGATAGAGTATGATTTAAATCCTGCTCAAAGGCCTTTGAAGGCGAGATCTCCTCGGGGGAATGGCGTAAAGCGCGGGATGCCAGGAAGAATAAAGGGGCAATAGCAATCAACCCACCAAGAAATACCAGGTCAAGGCCTCCTGCACCCCCTATGGAACCAGCAGAAAAGGGCAGACCCATTTCCTCCCTGATTTCCTCGAGGCCGATCATGACCTGAGGGATACGCACGATGTCGGCACCGATAAGCACTCCGAAGGTGGTTGTGGCGTAGGCGAATGGAATACCTGATGTGATCCTCTTCCTATATACCAGTAAAGCTAAAGCGATGGCTATAAAGGATGGAAAGAGAAAGTAAGGAAACTCTGACACGATGCCCAATGGCGGTCTAAATTCGGATGCCATGTATGTAACCACGCCGATTATCGCCACGGCACCAATGAACGCAGGTATGTTCAGTTTCTTGATCTTTATGAGGTATAAAGAAAGCACTATCGGTATAATAGCCCCGCCTAAATCTATGGCCAGAAGAGAGCTCTGGTAGATGTATAAAGGCACGCCGTATAGCCCGAGAGGGCCCAAAACGATACCCACCAGTCCACCCACGAGAAGTAGTCCTACCTCTCTCCTTCCGAACCCACATTTTTGCAAAAATCCAGTATAGTCCATGTGGCCTATATACAGTTCCACATAGAGCAAAATTGGGATTGCAACGAATACCACACCCTCTATCACATAAATCCATTGCTCTGATTCCATAACGGCCCCTGATAGGCGATAATGATAGATATCATTTACCCTGAGTCTAAAGGGGATCGTTAAAAATCTATAATGCAATTGTATCTTTTTGTTCAGTCCGCTTTTTCATCCCTGCTCCATACATCGTTGGATATCTCGTCATAAATCGAATACTTGCCCTTTTTTTTGGCTATTTCTTTGAAGTTCGCAAGTCTCAAAATCTCGTCCTTTTTCAATACCCAATAATGTATGCGCCAAATCTTGCCCTTCTTGATTGTTATTTGATCCTGGAATGTGGTCAGAAGTCCCACATCTTGCAAGGTGTAGAAGACATCCCTATCTTTAGCCTTTAAAAGGTTGTCTGAAATGGTGTCATCATAACCAAAGAAGTTCATCACATACTCAGCGAGCTTCTTTATCTCCTCCATCTCCATTCCCTTTTTACCCAGCGTATTCATGAGGGCTTTTTCCACATCCCCAACGGTTATGGTAACCATGTAACCATCCCCTTTTGCAATAGGCCAGCAAATAACACTTCCTCAGATATTCATACTATCTTTCTCACATAATCATGTATGTATTAATGTATCTTTCGATTGGGGTATCTCAGGAGATTTTATAGGAAGGATGGAATATAATGGCGTCTGAATACAAAAATTTCAGGTGTACGCAAACCCATCGTATTCCTTCCCTTTCTTCCTTCCCCCGCTTCTTTTTAATGGCTTGCGTTGCGTTGCTTTCCTTCCGATAAAATGAAAATCCCTTCTAAGGAGTCTTATATAGACCTTGTCTGAAAGAGGCTCTAGAGCCATTACTCCCCTGATTTTCAGGCGCTTTATGCCCCTTTCCAACATTTTCTCAGATATAGAAAGCTCCTTCCTTAGCTCCTTTACGGTTATAGGATACACTTCCAAAAGGACCTCTATGATTCTCGCTTCCAAGCTACCTCGCTCTATCTCGATCATCGTGCCATAATCGAATTGGAGGTTTAATAATCTATCTGGATGTAATTTCGAAGAGCCCTTACGAAGATCACCATGCTCTAATAATGTTCAACCTTTTCAGATACTATTTTGCGTAATCTTCTGACCTTCTCCCCTCCTCCGACACTCACATAATCGGGGAAATGCTTCAAAAGCACCATATCACCAACGGCATCTATCCAACGAAAAGGTATGAGCACACTTTTCGATTCTTCAACAAGCAGGGGATTCGTGTTTCTCACGTATATGCCATATATGTTCCTGGAATCCACGTCTACCACGAGATTATCAACACTGCCCAGATAGATGGCATCGTCTGTGTAAACCTCTAAACCTATTATTTCCAAAAGTTCTGTCATCATGATTATCAAGCTACGATATGGTATTCGTATTATATCAAAATTACGCAGGTTTGAGATTATACATACCTATCAAAGAATTAATAACAATGTAAAACATGTCCGTATCAGGATTTCAGAGGGGGTTAAGATATGGATGTGATTAAAAACTCGGTTGGAAGGGAAATACCAAAAAGTATCAATGGACGGGAGCTTAAGCCCTATCAAGGGGCCTTTGCCACAGCGCCCGCCCCATGGAAGGCGCCCATGAAGACGGGTTTCATTAAACCAGGGGAAAGTAAAATACTGGGGTCTTTAGATGAAGCCATAGAAAAAACTGGGCTTTCCGATGGAATGACTGTATCCTTTCACCATCATTTAAGAAACGGAGATGGCGTTGTGAACATGGTTATAGACGCCATTGCCCAGAAAGGAATAAAAAACATCAGAATATATCCCACCGCCCTGTTTCCTGTTCATGAACACCTCATTCCACATATAGAGAGCGGGGTTATAACCAGCATCGAAGGGAGCATGAACGGTCCTGTTGGAGCGGCCGCAACCTATGGTCTTCTCCCCAAGTGTGCGGTACTGAGATCCCATGGTGGAAGGATAAGGGCTATACATTCAGGAGACGTAAGAATCGATGTGGCTTTTTTAGCAGCTTCATCATCAGATCCCTATGGGAACTGCAACGGCATCTTCGGAAAGAACTTTTTTGGACCTGTGGGATTGGCCAGGGCAGATGCGATATTTGCTGAACATACGGTGATTGTAACCGATAACCTCGTGGAATATCCCGCCTATCCCATCAGCATATCTCAGAAGTATGTGGATTATGTAGTTGAAGTTGAGAGTATCGGGGATAACAATGGTATAGTTTGGGGTACCACCGAGGTCACCAAAGACCCGAAACAGCTGGCAGTAGCTGAGCAGATAGTGAAGCTCATCGAGCAATCTGGCTTGTTGAAGGAAGGCATGTCATTTCAGGCCGGG
The DNA here is from genome assembly GCA_036475875.1 of Thermoplasmata archaeon. Taxonomy (GTDB): domain Archaea; phylum Thermoplasmatota; class Thermoplasmata. The sequence continues at coordinate 7,062 of JAZGAR010000239.1, read as the reverse complement.
GCGGGAGGTGTTACTCTGGCGTCAATGAAATTCCTTCACGATATTATGAAGGAAAGAGGGATTAAGGGCAGCTTTGCCATTGGGGGCACCACAAAATATCTGGTAGATATGCTCAGAGATGGTACAATTAGGGTGCTTTTAACAGGTCAATCCTTTGATTTAGAATCTATTGAATCCATTGCCAAGGATTTCGGCCATCAGGAAATAACCACGGATTTCTATGCTAACATTCACAACAAAGGGTGTGCAGTCAACTGGCTGGATGTCGTGGTGTTGGGAGCAACTGAGGTTGATGTGGATTTCAACGTGAATGTTAATACTCACTCCGATGGTAGGTTACTTCATGGTATTGGAGGCCATCAGGACACCGCTGCGGGAGCGAAATTGACAATTATCGTGGTGCCATTGTACAGAAAAAAAATACCCATTGTACGAGAGAGTGTAACCACAATCACCACTCCAGGTGAAACAGTGGATGCCATCGTAACCGATGAAGGTATTGCAATCAATCCGAAAAACCAGGGCCTTCTTGAAAGACTCAAAAAAAGTGACCTTCCCCTGGTTCCCATCGAGGAATTACAAAAACGAGCATATGATATTACAGGGGGACCTCCAGAGGTCAAAACCATGGAAAGGATCATAGCCCTCATCGAGTACCGTGATGGTACCATCATAGATGTGGTTAAAGAATTGGAAAATGAATCTTAAGGTGTTGTTAATATGGAAGCAATAAAATGGAAAACCGGGATTACGAAGGTTGAGCAGAACAAGATCGTTACGAGAGGTTATCGTCAGGACGAATTGATCGGAAACGTGCCTTTCTCCAATGTGGTGTTCCTGATTTTGAAAGGAGAGATGCCCTCCGAAAGCCAAGGAAAAATGATGGATGCCATACTCACGGCTTGTATCGATCATGGTGTCACGCCACCTTCATGTCAGGCCGCAAGGGTTGTGGCATCCGGTGGTGTTCCTATGCCCACAGCGATTTCTGCGGGTTTATTGGCTGTAGGCGATTTTCATGGGGGAGCGATAGAGAAGTGTGCCTTGTTTCTTCAGAATGGAGTCAGGCGGATGAAGGAGGGGGGGAGAACCATCGAAGAGGTTGCCTCCATATTGGTAAAAGAATCAATAGAGAAAAAGGAGCGCATCCTCGGCTTCGGCCACAGGATCCACACAGACGATCCCCGAACCAGAAAACTCTTGTCGTTGGCCGACAAGCTCGGCATAGCAAAGGAGCATGTTGCCCTTTCCAAGGTCATTGCAGTGGAATTGGAGAAGAGCCTGGGCAAGAAACTGCCCATCAATGTGGATGGTTGTGTCGCCGCCCTGATTTCCGACATGGGTTTTGACTGGAGGCTGGGAAAGGCCTTCTTCCTCATAGGGAGAACAGCAGGCCTGACCGCCCAGGTCTATGAGGAGATATCAAGAGAAAAGCCCATGCGAAGGATGTGGAGCGCGGATGTGGAGTATGATGGACCTGAAGAGAGGAAGTTGGAGTGAAAAGACCTTAGAAAGGCCAACGAAATGGTGGATCCTACTTGGTGATTATCAAACGAATCAGGCCATTTTTAACCTCCGATCTCTCGACATTTCTGAATTGTTCATCAATGAAACTATCCAGGGATTCGATATCATGTGATGTTTTGGTAAAATATGGATAGATCACTATAATTCCATTTTTTTCCAGTAATCTGTGCCACAATTTCAAAAATCTCTTCTTCGATTCTAAGTCGGCATAGTAGAATCCATATCTACTCGTTATTAGGTTTGGTTTCGGTCGAACATCGATGGTTGCAGGATCACCCGAATATATTCGATGGTATTCGAATTCTGTCTCCCTACCGTCACAAGGTTCAATCCCGATAACGTACTGATACACCTTTCCTGTTTTCGTAAATTCTTTCAATGCTTTTCCCTGGTTGCACATCATGTCGATCCACTTTAATGACGAGTTGTTTAATCGATCTTCGATTGCCAAATCCTGTATATAGGTTTGTAAATTGGCACAAATAGTCAATGATGTTGGGTTTATTTCCGGTAGTTCTTGATATTTTGCAATCATAACTTCTACTCTGGTGTTCAATTTTTTATACATTGAACATTTCTTTATCCCAACTACCCTATTTGATCTGAGTATCTGGAGGTCAACATAGCATTCATATTCCATTCCATCGGATTGGCCCCCATCTCCAAGCGATCTTGAAAATTCGCATGTTCTGCATAAGGTCATTGTCTTTAAAACTGTCCGTCAATATTTATTAATCTTTTTAGCTGGTTATTGGTATCGATATAGATAATGACAAACCCTTGTCTCATCACCCGGGTTGGAACCGTCCCTCTTCATCGCTCAAGGAAGTAGTCATCGTAGTTCAATCCGCGCTTCGCTATCATGGAGGTGGGCTTCAGTTCCAACGCCTTTTCAAGGTATTTTTTGGCACCGGTATAATCGCCGAGGCTCTCCATGGCGGTGCCTCTTCTTGCATGCGCATCCGCCTCGGAGGGGGCAAGATCTATTACCTTGTCGAAACATTCTATGGCTTTCTCGACATCACCAAGATTCAGAAGCGCCACACCGTAGTTGAACCACAACTTGGGATCGTCATCCTGAGCCTGCATTTTTCTCTCCAACTTGGTGATATCACCTCGTGCCTTCTCTATTCTCTTCAGTGCCTTGTCATGAGCCGGGAGAGCGAGTTCATGGTCAGAAACGAGCTCCAATGTCTTTGCATAGTATTCCAAAGCCTTCACCTTGTTCCCGTAGAAATCCTGAACCCTTCCGAGAAACTCCAGTTCGTTTGCTTCCGAAAGCTTGATTTGATATTCGTAATGCGTTGATTTGTCTTCCTCCCCGAGATCATTCGCTATAGAGATCAGCCTCTCGTATACATCCTGTGAATCAATAGGTCTTGAGAAGTATTCTTCGATCTCCTCGACCTTCTTGTGGATATGTCCCAGTTTTTCCTCTGCTTCAACCCGATTTTCTGTGGTTATGGTATCCAGGGCCTTGAACAAAGCCTCGATGTTCCTCTTCATACTGTCCGATACATCCAACTCGATTAATTCCCGCATTTCATTCATAGGTATCGGAAAGGCAGCTCAGGGATTAAAAAGTTATCAGTATGTTTATCACGGGATCAAGAGCATAGAGGTGAGTGAAGGAGGAGGAAGGCGGGTGTAAAATAATTAAGGAAGGAATTGGGGGAGGAGGGAAGGTGGCAGGGAGGATAGATTCAAATGATTCATAGCCACATTCCATATCCCATACTCCACCAAACACCCCACCAAACATTTAATACCAATCATGGTATTAGCTAATCTGAATCTCAAGATGGGGGGGAAGATGTATGGCTGATGAGTTCAAAAATATTCTATTTGAAAGGGATGAACATATCGCAAAAATAACGCTTAACAGACCGCCTTTGAACGTTCTCAACATAGAGATGATGAGGGAGATCAACACCGCTCTAAAGGGGTTAAAGGACGATCCTAAACTGAAGGTATTGATTTTCAGGGCGGAAGGCCAGACCTTCTCTGCCGGTGTTGACGTGGCAGACCATACGGGTAGGAGGGCCGAGGAGATGATCCATGTCTTCCACAATATTTTCTTCAAAATGACCAAGATCCAGGCACCTACAATAGCCCTTGTGAACGGTGCGGCATTGGGCGGAGGATGCGAGCTTGCCGTTTTCTGCGATATCGTCTTGGCATCAGATGTGTCCAAGTTCGGGCAGCCTGAGATAAAGGTGGGTGTATTTCCGCCTATCGCAGCGGTGATATTCCCGTGGTTCACCAACTTCAGGAAGACCATGGAACTGCTTCTGACTGGTGATACAATCTCCGCCACAGAAGCCAGGGATATAGGGCTGATCAATGCCGTTTTTCCAGCCGAGAAATTCGAGGAGGAGGCAAATTCATTCATAAAGAAGATCACGAGCAACAGCTCCGTGGTGCTGCAGTTGACAAAAGAAGCGATAGACGAGGCATTTGGCGAGAATTATCATACTGGTGTGGCTAAGGTTGAGAATATATACATGAATAAGTTGATGAACACCTACGATGCAAATGAAGGCCTGAAGGCATTCTTAGCGAAGAGGAAACCCATTTGGAGGAACGAATGAAGGGGGAAGAAGATGCAATTGGAAGGTAAGGTTGCCATAGTTACTGGAGGGAGTTTAGGCATAGGCTCTGCAATCGCTCTTGCCCTGGCAAAAGAGGGAGTGAATGTTGCCGTCAATTACAGGAAACATGACGCGGAGGCGAAGACTGTAGTGAACCAGATAGAGGATATGGGAAGGAGAGGCATGGCCTTGAAGGCTGATGTGGCAAAGACCGATGATGCTGAAAACATGGTGAAAACCGTTTTGAAAGAGTTAGGGAGGTTGGACATACTCGTCTGCAACGCTGGAATCAATATGGACAGCGTGATATGGAAGATGACGGAGGAGCAGTGGGATACTGTAATGTCAGTCAATTTGAAGGGCTATTTCAACTATGCCAGGGCTGTTGCGCCCACATTCAAGGAGCAAGGTTATGGAAAAATCGTGACCATAACCTCAATTAACGGCCTGAGAGGCAAATTCGGGCAGTCCAATTACTCCGCAAGCAAAGGCGGGATAATAGCCTTGACAAAGACCCTTGCAAAAGAGTTGGGAAGGTACAACGTCAACGCGAATGCTGTCGCACCAGGGATGATAGGCACAAAGATGATGCTCAGCCTTCCAAAGGAGTGGAAGCAGAAGGCTATCGATGAAACTGTGCTTGGAAGGATAGGCTCGCCAGAGGATGTTGCTAATGTTGTGGTTTTCCTATGCACGGAAAAAGCCAGGCACATAACTGGCGAGATAATCAAGGTGGACGGCGGGCAGTACATCTGAACGGACAAGGGGGATTGATGTGAAAATCGGTGTCGTTGGCATAGGCCACGGAGTATTCGGCAGGAGAAACGACGCGACAGTTCAGGAGCTGGCTTTCGAGCCCTTTAAAGAGGCCATGGAAGATGCTGGTATAACTCAGAAGGACATCGATTCCGTGATCATAGGTTCATCTCCTGAATACCATAAGCAACGTTCCTTGCCAGGTGTCGTTGCTGAGTACATCGGCATGAACCCGAAACCCGCATTTTTGACTGAAGCGGCCTGCGCCTCAGGTTCGGCAGCATTGTACAGCGCATACGGTTTCATCAAGGCTGGGATGTTCGATGTTGTGGCCGTGATAGGGGTGCAGAAGATGATGGAGCTCTCCACTCCAGAAATTTTGGCCCTGATGGGAAGAGTAGGAGATGTGCAGTGGGAATCCAACTTCGGCACAACATTCCCCGGTTATTATGCCATGTACGCAAGACGCCACATGCATGAATATGGCACGACAGAGGAGCAGATGGCCCTTGTTGCCATAAAGAACCATTTTTACGGTGTAAAGAATCCAAAGGCCAGGTTTCAGAAAGAGGTGAGCATGGAGAAAATAATGTCTTCATCGATGATCGCCTCGCCCTTGAAGGTTTACGACTGCTGTGCCAATGCTGACGGTGCAGCATGTGTTATTGTGGCGAATGAGGAGAGGGCGAGAAAGTTATCTGATACACCTGTTTGGCTGGAAGGTGTGGGAAGCGCTACTGCACCATTCTCAGTTCTGAACAGAGCCTCCATATCAACGATACCAAGTGCAGTGGATGCAGGACGGCAGGCCTATAAGATGGCCAATGTTGGGGCCAATGATATAGATGTTGCCGATGTTCATGACTGCTTTACCATCGCAGAGATCATGGCCTATGAGGACCTGGGGTTCTGTAAAAAAGGTGAAGGGGGTAAGTTCATAGAAGAGAAGCAAACCTATATGGGAGGAAAAATTCCGGTTAATGTGGATGGCGGCTTGAAGGCCAAAGGCCATCCTGTTGGTGCAACTGGAACCTCCATGACTGTTGAGGCGGTGAAGCAACTTCGTGGTGAGGCAAAAGAAAGGCAGGTTGCTGGAGCTGAAATCGCACTGACCCACAATGTAGGAGGGATAGGCCAGTACTGCTTTGTCAATATTTACAAGAGGTGATGAGAAATGGGTTTTGAGAGGTTCGGAAAGGTCTCTTTTGCTCCTTTTACCAAGGTATCGAAGTTCGTGGATTTTTTAGATGAGGGGAAAATAAAAGGTACGGTATGCAAGAAGTGCGGCACATTTCATTTTCCTCCGAGAGGAGATTGCGTGTCTTGTCCATCTTCAGAGATAGAATGGAAGGAGATTTCCGGTAACGGTAAGCTCGTAACCTATACCACGATACATGCCGCGCCTTCTGGTTTTGAGGATGACAAGCCCTATACCCTGGCTATGGTGGATTTGGAGGAAGGTGGAAGAGCCTTGGGTTGGATAGAAGGGATGGACGAGGATGCATTGAACATTGGGATGCCCTTGAAACTTGAGATAAAAAAGTTGGATGACGATAGGTTTACTTTTGTTTTGAAGTCAGTTGGTTAATAACCCCATTTCCGAAATGAAAAGTCATCTTAAAGAAAACCTTTCTCTCCAAGATAATTCTCTATAGTATTAATGAACTTTTCAGCCTGATCTAGAACCTCCTTAGCCTCTTTAGAATTGATAGAAACATCGCTGGAATAATCTCCTATATTTCTCTTATCGAAGGCTGTTCTAAACCAATAATGTAGTTCTTTTGGAAAGATTCCCGGCTTAACAAAATATTGCCCGAAGGCTGAGATAACGCCACTGTGCTTGGAAAACGATAGCTCCTGAGAAAGGAGAACCGCTTCAGCAGTATAGAACATTGCATAGTAACCTCTTGATGTAGCAAACTCAAAATAGTCACCCTTAAACATCTCCTTTGCTGCCTCCAAGCTCCGTTTAGCTTTATCGAGGGCTTTGAAAAATACGTGTGAATAATTACTACGCCATAGTTTTTGTTGATTTGTTACCCTAGAACATTTGTTTTCGAATGTCAATCCACCCCTTCTAATATCATAGGAGGCTATGCCTATGGTCAGAAGGGATGGATACACCGATAACGGTGCAGAACGTAAAAGGAAGAAAAAGGATAAAAAGGTTCGCAAACCAGTGCGCAGA
>JAZGAR010000238.1:0-3596 GCA_036475875.1 Thermoplasmata archaeon | reverse complement strand
TTGTATTGGATAAAAGCGCCTTTTATCCCCTTGGCGGAGGACAGCCTTCGGATACAGGCGTGCTAAGATGGTCCGGAGGGGAGAGCAGGGTCGCCGAGGTTCAGAAAAAAGGAATAATAAAGCATGTCATAAGCGGTGAGTTGCCAGAGGGAGATGTTCATTGCATTTTAGACTGGGAAAGAAGATATGCTCACATGAAGATGCATACTGCGCAACATGTGATATCTGGAGTGGTATACGATCTATTCGATGCAAGGACTGTAGGAAACCAAATTCATGCAGACCGTTCGAGAGTGGATTTCTACCCAATCAACCTCTCAGAAGAGAATTTGAAGATCATAGAAAGGGCATCCAATGAGGTTATTGGTAGAAATTCCCCCGTAAAGATATACGAGGAGGGAAGGGAGAGCCTGGAGGAGAGAATAGACCCTTTAAGATCCAACCTGGACCTCATACCGGCATCCATCAAGAATCTTCGCATCGTAGAAATCGAGGGCTTTGATGTCTGTCCATGTGCAGGAACCCATGTGAGATCAACAGGAGAGCTCGGAACTTTGGAAATCATAGAGAAGGAAAACAAAGGAAAGGAAAGGGAGAGAATTACCTACACATTGAAGTGAGCGGTCAATGCTATAGTGGAAGACTTAACATCTTGATCACAATGTGCGTCTTTCACAAGCAGTGGAAATCTATGTTTCCACTTCGGAGGAAAGTAAACTTTCCTCCAGCTGTGGAGGACAAAATCGAACCATCAAACAGTTATGTCCCCCACTATATTTGAAGAGATACAAGACAAAAAGTGATGAAAATGGGCGTTGTGAGATTGGGCAGATTGGTATTGAGATGGTGCTTTAACTGCAACCTTCCAATTCTTGAATCAAAGGAATGCGGGCTTTGCCAAGGAGAGACGAAACATGTTCGGCTCACTCCTCCAGGAGATGTCAGACCTGCATTTGAGCAGGATTTGCAGCTTATAAGAGGGATTATCGATGGTCAATTTGGATCGGGATGCGGAGATAAACTCGTGCCGGAAAATAAAATCGTGATTCTGAACAAGGCACCTGCCATAGACAGGATGGACGAGATCATAATAGAGGGTAAAGTTTTAGGAGCTTTGCGATATGATCCAGGCGATGGATATATGGTCATACTGAGGATGCATGCCGCGCAGGCAATCGAAAAAAATCTGACTAAGAATTGGGTGGTTGTTGATGATGGAGCTGTGAGACCCATTGCGAAAGGCGCAAATGCTCTTGCAGTTGGAGTTGTGAGAACCTATCCAGACATTGTAAAAGGAGAGGAAGCTGTGGTTTTAAGCCCTGACAAGAGGGCCATAGCAATTGGGAAAGCCATGATGACTGGCAAAAACATGGTGGGAAACAGGGGTGTGGCAGTTAAAACCAGATGGTATGGCTCGGAGGAAAAGCATCTCTTTCTTTCTTCCGGCCAGACCTGGGAAGATGCCATCAAGGCGAATAAATGGTTCTTTGAGGAGAAGGTACCCAAGGCCATCAAGTTCCTCAAAAAGGTTGTGGGTGAAGAGGACAAAAACATAGCCGTTTCTTTTTCAGGTGGTAAAGACAGCCTTGCCACACTGCTGCTCGCCCTAGACGCTGGGTTAAAGCCAAAGGTGTTATTCGTTGACACCGGCTTGGAGTTCGAGGAGACGAAGGCACATGTAAAGGAGATAGCTGAGCTTTTTGGCCTCGATGTGAGAAGAGAGGACGCGAAAGATGTGTTTTGGCGAGATGTACCGAACTTTGGACCGCCAGGTAAGGATTTCAGATGGTGCTGTAAGACCTGCAAGCTCGGCCCCACGGTCAGGCTCATAAAAAGGGATTACCCGAAAGGTGTTGTTTCCCTCATCGGCCAAAGAGCCTACGAATCAGAACAAAGGGCTAAAAAGGGCAAGACCTGGAAGAATCCCTGGGTTCCTGGTCAGCTGGGTGTATCACTTATTCAGGATTGGACTGCCCTTCATGTCTGGCTCTACATATTTGAAAAGGGTGTTCCTTACAATGTTTGGTACGACCGCGGATTGGAGAGGATCGGCTGCTGGCTATGCCCTGCATCGGATATGGCTGATCTTGAGATCGTGAAAAAGTTTTTCCCTGACTATGAAAGATGGGAGGTTTTTTTAAAGGAGTATGCCGATAAAAATGGCCATCCCAAGGAATGGTTGGAGCTTGGACTTTGGAGGTGGCGAAAGCTTCCCAAAGGGATGCTCGATTTATTGGAAATGAAAGGCATCAGATTGGAAGGTAGAGAAAAAGCCCTCCAACCTGAAGACTCCGCAGCATTCAAATTCTACTCAGCATACGGTTATCAACCTTGCGTTGGAGGAGTGAGTATAGAAGGGATGTTCAATAGAAGGCTTGACATGAAAAAAGTCACCAACCTCATGCATATTCTTGGAGAGATCTCATATGACAACAAAACAGATTCATGTTCCTTCGAGGATGTGGATGTCTTTGGAGAGGGGGGTGTGGTGGTCAGAGGAGAGAACGAGAAGGAAGCCAAGAAACTCATGAGCAAGGTAAGGGACACAATTTTGAGGGCGCATCTTTGCGTCGGCTGCGGTATATGCACCGGAAGATGTGATCAGGGTGCGCTTAGGCTGGAGGAACAGGTACATGTAGATGAGGAAAAATGCATTCAGTGCGGTGATTGTTTAGGGCCGTGTCCTGTGATAGGTTACGGGGATAGGGAGTTTGAGTTTTGAATTTTGGGCTGGTTATTGATGGGTCCTATCATACGTTAAATCTACCAGATTATTGCATATCCGCACTATAACCACAATGAGGGCATTGGATAAAAGTTGTGGAAGCTGGTGCTTCAAATGAATTTTGGCACTGCGGGCATTTGAGAGTTTGCATTTCAATTGGAACTGTGGATTCAGTTGGTATCGGAGCTGCGGGGGTATCACCTGCTTTTCCTCCTTTACTCATCAGAGCAAGCAAAATGATGACCACAACTATTATGATCACAATCAATATGAGAAATAGATTCGATTCTAAAAATTCTTGTTCTTCTGTATCTTCTGATTTAGCCGGGTCTAGGGGATATTTGTCATCTATATCAGGAACTCCATCATTATCGTCGTCAGGATCGGCGTTGTTGCCGATTCCATCGAAATCTGTATCCAGCCATTCCTCATCATTCAAGGGAAGGTCGTCCTCATCATCAAGGTACCCGTCATTGTCATCGTCTGTATCTGCATTATTGCCGATTCCATCGGAATCTGTGTCCAGCCATTCGTTAGGATCCTCTGTAAAGGCATCGATATCGTCAAAATATCCGTCATTGTCATCATCCGGATCATCCGAATTAGGGGTGCCATCGTGATCTGTATCAGATAACACTTGCAGCGTGAAGTTGGTGAAATCACTTCCACTATTGCCATCCAAAACCGATACCCTAACCGAAAATAAACCCACATTGTTGCTATCAGGAGTCCCTGAAAGAATACCTGAAGAACTGTCTATACCTAACCAGTTTGCATTTGTATTCAAGGTCCAGGTCAGTGTATCCTGGTCATTATCTGTTGCATCATAATCCACGCTATAAACCTCACCTTCCAAAACAGAATCGATATT
>JAZGAR010000237.1:0-2912 GCA_036475875.1 Thermoplasmata archaeon | reverse complement strand
TACCTGAGGTTCTCACTAGATTGACTATAGAGTACACCCATACCAGGAAAGAAAACAATTGTCTGGAAAGGTGGATCTACATTTTTGGGAAGAAATATATGAAGCAGTAGCCGCTCTTCACCATAGGCGGCATTGACTTCTACCAATTCCCTAATCCAGTGGATATGAGTATCATCAGAAGAAATTCTAGTTTCATTCAAGGGTTTTTGATCATATTTATACAGGTTTTTATATATCTGAAAAATCTCCTCAGAGACAGGCTGTTCTCTTCTCCAATCAATATGGGGAATGTCAATAGGGTATTTTGCCTGAATAAGTGATTCGTTTTCCTCCAAGTAACGAACGCAACGAAATCCATTGGTTTGAGATCGGTCAAACGGAGACATGGCTGCCACTTCATGAAACATGTATCCCGAGTCGTTCCACGCCCCTCCCAGAATATAACGAAGGCCTTCAGACCTGTTCCAGCACCACTCTCTGACATTGCCGGATATATCAAAAACGCCATAAGGACCCGCAGGGTAACTTCCAACTTTTACCGGACCGGATTCGGTAAAGTTACTGTGTTGAATAAGTATTGATGCATATCTTGTGTTTGTGGCCCCGAGCCAGTGGTATATTGTGGGCAGGCTTTTTCCCGCATATTCAGCATAGGCAGCAGCTTCGAACCAGCTTATTCCAGAAACAGGAATATCATCATGCCCTTCCGGGTATGTTCCTCCAGCCCATGTAGACGGACCAGGCCGGCCCGTCTGATCCCTGAACTGGGACATTGTACTTTGCCATTGAATCTCCTGTCCGTCCTTGATGAACTTTTCCTTCCAATATTCAGGTTTTTCATAACCGCCTTTGTAAATGAACTCTTTGTACTGGCGGTTTGTGACTTCATGTTTATCGATCAAATACGAAGGTGTTGGGATTCTTTCAGGAGAATCGAATCCTGATAGGGAAAAGCGAAGATTTTTGGCAGGAATCTTCACCATGCCTTCGGGCACCTTATCTGCCTCATCGAGAGTGATGTTAAATACGCGTGTTGATGGTTTTTCTATGCTAGGACGATAATTGTATAACACAGTTTGATATGGAGCACACCGATCTTTGACAATTTTTAGACGCAAGTATCCTAGAGGAAGCAGTATATTATCAACAGGAGATTGACCCAAATATTCTAACTCTTCCAGAGAATCCTCGAACCTCCCAAAATATATATCGGCGCCTTCTGGTGTTGTATTTATGGATACACGCCAGGAAAATTGATCTTTAAGCTCAGCAAGTTTGCGGTTGTTTGGTATGTATTTTTCTGCCTTATTAGCGATAAAATACGCATCTATGAATTCATCAGCATCAATTAAACGAACGATATCCGGGAGCACCTTCCTTTCAGCCCAGCGGATTTTTGCCTGTCGGCTGAAGGACCAGAAGGCAGCGATGGCGATGGCGGCGATGATGAGGAGAGCTGGGATGGCCACGATCGGCTTTCGAATTTGGCGGAGGAAAGAGCGTATAGAAAACGCGCCCAATTCCTCAGCTTTAAGGCTGTCTTTATATTTTTGCAAGTCCTTCAGCATCTCGAAAGCAGAGTCATAGCGGGCTTCGGATTTTTTCTTTAAAGCACGATTGATGATTTGTTGGAGTTCTGTAGGAATATCGGGATTCCAAACCGTGACAGGTTTTGCTTCTTCATGGACGACCGAGTAGAGGATAGAGGCTTCGCGATCTCCCATGAAAGGTAGCTGGCCTCTCAACATCTCGTACATAACGATACCCAACGACCAGATGTCTGAGCGATGATCGACTTCTTCACCTCGGGCTTGTTCGGGCGACATGTAGGCCACAGTGCCCAGAGTTGTTCCTTCCCTGGTGAGGAATGCTCCTCCTTTGACCTTGGCTAAACCAAAATCCATGATCTTGGCCTGGCCTGCATCTGTCACCATAATATTGGCGCTTTTTATGTCCCGATGGACGATTCCTTTTTTGTGGGCCTGTTCCATCCCCTCTGCCATCTGAATTGCGATATCCAGAGCTTCTTCGATCTCGATCGGACCTTTGTCTATCTTGGCCTTTAGACTCTGTCCCTCCACATACTCCATCGCGATGAAGGATTTGCCTTCTTCCTCATTTATCTCGTGGATTGTGCAGATGTTGGGATGGGAGAGGGCCGCTGCGGCTTGGGCCTCGATCACAAAGCGTTCCTTGGCCTCTTTATCCTTGGTCAGCTCCGGAGGCAAAAACTTGAGCGCGACATTTCGCTTGAGCTTTGTATCCTCAGCTTTATACACGATTCCCATGCCTCCCTTTCCCGCTACATCGATGATCTTGTACTTCCCTGCAAGTCCGGTACCTGGTACCAATTCATCGATTGGTCTGAGGATGGTCCTAGTGGGTGATAAAAAAACTTTATCTCCCGGATGGATGGGCGTTCCGCATTTGCTGCAGAACTGGGAATCATCTAAAATATCGGCCTGGCATTTAGGGCATTTAATAGCCATTATTCCTTACGCTTAGTTGGCAAAAGAATATCAATTAATGGGGAAGGAGTCAAATTGAATGGCTTTGTTATAGTATTCTATATTGAAGCCTGGATTAGCTTATTCCAATCAGGTCATGGACAATATAAGCAAAAAAATGGCCCATAATGTTAATATTTCACGACATTGCTAATTTAAATGAATGCATTACATCTATTCATGGTTAAACTAGTATTCCCTCTATGACCAATTTTTGACTACTTTATCACTTTTAAAATAAGCAAATCTCCTTATCTTAAAATATACCTAACCTTACTTCGCCTTTGATCCACCCTATAAAGAATATCTTGAAGATGTTTTAGAAATAATATCTTCTAAGCTCTTTTTGCGTCGCTCGTTTTGTTCATCGAGCCAACTGATCTTATTCCCAATAATGTCGTGGCC
>JAZGAR010000236.1:0-12899 GCA_036475875.1 Thermoplasmata archaeon | reverse complement strand
AAGCTAATAAGGAAGAAGCTGAAGAAGGGGAAAAAAGGAAAAAGAAAGTGAGAAAAGCCAGGAAAGAAGAAGCTGAAGAAGGGGAGGAAAAGTCTGAGTAATGGAAAAAAACTGCACTTATATCCTAAAGTTTAAATACAGAAATGTAGGTCTATATCCGTATGACGGCCGAAGAAATAAAAAGCCTAGTTCTTTTTTTGATTATAGTAGCTGGAGTAATTTTTGTAATTGGGATGGGAATAAGGATTCTGTTGAAGGTCAGAAAGGGTCCTTCAGTAAAAAAAAGGAAGGAGACGAAAGTTTTGGAGGCGATTTCCTCGACCCCGGATTCAGACGATATCTTCAATATCATCAACTCTACGAGGAGGATAGCCACTGATCTCAAAAGAAGAGGCATTGACACCGGTTCTGCCGAGGATTTGATAAGCAAGGCGAATACCTACTACGATCAGGGATTGGAAAAGAAGGCTAAATTTACCATAGAGGAGGCGAAAGAGCTTTTATTGAGCTCAAAGAAGGATTGGGACAAAAAAACGGGTTTTGGGGTCGTGTCCTCGAATTCAGATATTGAGGCACGATCAACCCCCAAGGAGATAGTGGATTTGGTGGGGGAGAACCAAAAGCCAAAAGAAGTGCTCAAATTCCATGAGGAAATCCCAGATATATCAAATACCATCGAGAAAAAACCAGATAATTACCTGGCTGCGAAGTTCACAATATCCTTGGCAGGCACAGCAAAAGAGAATGCAATGATGGCTGATTCAGATGCAAGTGAAGCCCAAAGATTGCTTACCGAGGCGAAAGCCTGCTTTGCCAAGGAAGATTATGACGAGGCCTTCAAGCTTGCTCTTTGCTCCAAAAGGGGGGCAGAAGCACTTTTCGGCGTTGCACCAGGAGAGGGTGAAGAAGGAAAGAAGATCATTTCAGACCTGGCAACTGCCCATATTGAGCCTGAGGAACTTAAGATATGCTCCATTTGCGGCGAGAGAAAAATAGCCTATATCTGTATCGAGGTTAACGGCGGAGAGGAGACCACCTGTAGGGAATGCTATGAAGAAAGCATCGGGAGGATGATCTTACCCAAAATCGAACCACCACCTCCACCAGAAGAAATCAAAGGGGAGGAGGAAGAAAAAGAGGAGGAACAGAATTACTGCCCGAACTGCGGTGCGAAGGTGAAGAACGAGGATGTTTTCTGCGGAAAATGCGGTAAACCAGTGAAAGAGGAGCTTAAATGCGTGGGCTGCGGCACGAAAGTCGAGCCTGGAGATATGTTCTGTAGAAAATGCGGGGCGAGGTTGGTCACATAAACCTACTTTTTAAGGGTCATCCTTCTTTTAGGCCTTGTGTAGATCTTCATTGGAATACCACTCATTTCATCGTATTTTGTTGTTAAACGCCCCAAATGGACCTCCAACTCCCTTATTTGCGAGGACAAATGCCTCTCGAACTCTGAGTATTCGATATCGTTCCATGTGAGGTAAACGATGTAGTCGGCGATCTCGTTCTTCATGGATTCTGTGGCAGAGGATAGATCGATGTAGCCTTTCTGCACGAAGATTGTGGGCGTGAGGTTCATCACAGCCTTGATGTTTACCTTTCCATTCTCTGGAGCTATGCGGAAAAAATTCCCTTTGGCGTTGCCTGCCCTCTCGTTGAGATTCCGTTCGAAGGGCAGTATTCGCATCACGTTGCCTACTGGACCCTGTTGAATCCGAACAGCGTCTTCCTTCACTTTCTTGTCTATGTCTTCCAACAACTTCTCCTCGATGGCTCTGATCATTTTACCGAGACCCAATTTTTTATCGAACCTTTTATTGATGGTGAACTGGATCTTCGAATTTATAGGCCGCAAATGATCCTTGAAATTGATGTCACTCACCAGGTTCTCCTTGACCTTCTTGGGCTTCTTGCGGTGCATTACATAGCAGGATATGTTATCTATATCTGTAACAACAGAGACATAGTTCTTCATCCTACTGGATCTGCTTCTCAGCATGGCATCGTCCGTACCGCTATGGAAAAGCTCACTCACCCCGTAGAGCCTTCTGAATTCGCCTGACTCATGATCCATCTTGAATGGATGGGAGTGGTATAAACCGACGATGCCCACATTCCTTGGAAACTCACTTGCCAGCTTGGCCTCTTCGCTCGGGTCAGCCTCAGCACTGTATCTAGACTGTCTCTTGTACTTGGTGCATGGGACCGCATCGCATATGTAAACAGTGTCTTTTGTGGAGAAGCCGGTAAGCCAACCCAGAACTTCATAACCATCCTTTCTCGCCCCGTCCAATGCATGCTCTATTATGGCTCTTTTCAGGTCGCGCTTCATCACCACATTGTTTTGGTCAACCATGATCACACTCCGCAAGCTAGGTCATCTTATCGAACATCTTTGCAGCTTCATCTATCTCCTTGAGCTTCTTCTCGTCCAACTGGGTTTTTCCCTTTCCACATACAGGACAATTCGGGTCTATCTCTCTGTCATACCTCTCTATCTCACCTCTGAAGCCGTTGTACATCAAAAACCCAGCCACCTCACCGAAATTCAATAGATACTTGAAACCCTCTTGACACTGTAGGGCAGCGATTATAGCCATCGTGGTGGGCAAAGAAGTTATGTGGCAAAGCCCTGATTCTCTGTCTTTTCCCGGTTCCTCGAACCCTAAGTAGAACTCCATATCCTCCTTGACATCCTTCGAATCCACATCTGGTTCTTGCGGTCTTTCCTTTCCCAGGCCCAACACATGTCTATGACATCTGTAGCAGGCGGTTTTGCCCGGTATCACCACCTGTACACTACCTCTAATGCCGTCAAGGCTCGCTCCGCCGTCAATAAACGTTTTCCCCTTCTTTACGCATTTTGCGTTCATAAAAAGCCTCACCCCAAATGTATCCACACATCCAAAAACCACATCACTTTTCTCGGTCTCCTCGATAAAGATTTTATATCCCTCTCCCGTGGTAATGTCGTTGGGATAAGCCACGATATCCACGTCTTGACTGATTTCAAAGAGGTAATCTTTCAAAGCCTCCACCTTATACATTCCAACCTGGCTTGGCTTGTATATCAATCTGTTCATATTGGCTATTTCGAGTTTATCGTAATCTATTAGCACCAATCTTCCGATACCCACTCTGGTGAGGATTTCTGCCACAGTTGCTCCAAGGCCCCCAACTCCCACAACCAAAGCGCTCTTGTTGCGAAGCTTCGAGAAATCAGCGAATTCAAACAGGGCTAGTCGTTGATACCTTTCGTCCATTCCAACCAACCTTTTTGCTTCAGATGGAATATCACGCTCTGCAGCCAGTACGATACTTCTCTTTTCAAGTACAGGGCAAGACTGCAGTACTCGTTCCACCAGTAGTTCTGCTCCATATGCATATCGCAGATTCTCAAGCCCAGGATATTGTCATCTAGCTTTCTGTCTGTGTAGCGCATAAGTTCAGGCACTCTTGCGGCGGGAGGTGTGTACGGATAAGAGTCTTTAAGCACTATTTCTATGAGATAGGTCCTGTTTTCCGCTGTTACAGTGCCCTCCCATCGTATGGCATCTTCGCCAATAGGTCTTATTGAGAACCATCGTTGCTCTTTCTCGCTCTTCTCCATGTAATCCACATACTGTATGTATTTTAAAAGGGCGTATTTCTCCTCCTTGATCCTCATAGCCCATTGCTCATCTTGTGGAGAAACCACGGTGGAGCATTGCAAGAAATAGAATAAATCCGGTTCCTGCTTCACAGCATCACGTCTTGGTGCCAATTATATATCCCGCTCAAGATTAGAAGCATGAATTATCAATGTGCCAACGAAAGCTGAGGTAAACACTCATCCCATTTCGTTCTTGAGTTACCTTGAACCCACGACGGAGGGGTCGATGACATGTATATTGGCGCCCTGCTCAATGACCTTTTCAACCGTTCCGCCGGTAATAGGCGTACCTGCTGGATATGTGGCGCTTAAAATGCTGGGATCCTTGCCCTGTTTTTTTGCAGCCAGAACCAACGCTTCCTGAAACAACATATCCTTCGGAACCTGTACAGTGACCACAGGCTTCTCTGGCTCGCTAATAAATGTAAAACGAAGTGCAACCTTGTTGTCCATTCTAACCATTTTCTCACTCCCGTTCGAAAGAATGATGGCGTTGAGGTTATATATTTGTTGTGGTGTTATTATTGCGTTTTGGGGTGATAATGATGGTTGCGGTATCCGTTTCTGTCAAAAAAGGAAGGCTTAATCGCCGCTATTTACTATTATCAGCTTTGACAACACAGTCCCAAAAATTTATTAATTCCAATTTTATACGTATTTCGGGAAGATAATGCGATATGTCAAAATTTCTCAAAAAGAACTCAAAAAAATAGGCAAGCTTTATGAGAGCGTAATGTCAAATGCCTGCCATGGCCTATTTTTCAGGGAAGGAAGTGCTTTGGGGGCGGATATCGCTGCCTTGGCAATGAAGAAAAGGGATAACTACTTCGAGATAGCCAAAAATGTGTTAAAAGAGCGAGGTTGGGTGGAGGATGTCATATTTGATGGTAACAAGATCACTGTAAAAGGTTCGATAGAGGTCTCAAAGAACGAAGAGCCGACTTGTCACAGGCTGAGGGGCATATTACGACATTTATATGAATCTTATGGGACCGAGAGGATTTTCTGCATCGAGAAGAAATGCGAGAGCGTTGGGGACAAGGCTTGTATTTTCAATATTGAGCCCATCGAATAAAGGGGGTATTATGCCCCTAGCTCGTTAATTAATGATGGTTGACAAACGGAAGTGGAGATAATTTACATGTTGAAGCACTTGACTTCAAGTTCAAATGAAAACAAGTGCGGCTTTATTTTTGAACTTTCAGGAGAACATGAAAGCCTTCCAAAGGCTGAGATAATCGGCTGCCTAGAGGCTGAAAAAATCGATTTCAGGGTCGCGGAGGAGGATTTGGGTGTTCTCATCATGGATGTACCGGAATTGGACTTAGAGGAAATGAAGAGAAGGTTGGCTCTAACGCACAATATCCAGAACCACCTCTTTTCTTGCGAGGCAGATGAACTGGCTGCGCTGAGAAAGGCCTTTGAGATTGGAGAAGGAAGCTTCGCTGTGAGGGCAAAGAGAATACAGAGATTTCATGAGAATCTTAACCTCAAAGATGTGGAAAGGACGGTTGCTGAGAATGTGGTGGGCAAGAACGAGGTGGATCTCTCAGACCCAAATATTGAGGTCAGGGTGATTCTCTCAGACAGGTGCCATATAGGGATAACCCTGGCCAAAATCGACAGGAGTGCCTTTGAATCCAGAAAAGTCCAGTTCAGGCCGTATTTTTCGCCTGTGTCTCTTCACCCGAGGTTGGCCAGGGCACTTGTGAATCTTTCAAGGGTAAAAAAAGGTCAAACCCTTCTCGATCCTTTCTGCGGCACTGGTGGGGTTTTGATAGAGGCTGCATTGGTGGGTGCGAAGCCGATAGGCAGCGATATCGATAAGAGAATGGTTGATGGCTGTCAAGAGAACCTATCCAGTCTCAATATCCAGAATGCAGAGCTTTTTTGTTCCGATATCAGGGAAGTTATCAATAAGATGGAAGATGTGGACGCCATTGCCACGGATCCTCCATATGGGAGGTCCGCCACAACCAATGGTGAGGAGGTTTTTAGCCTTTACAAAAGGGCTTTTAAGACCTTCTCAGAGGTGCTGAAACCTGGTGGATATCTATCCATCCTGTTGCCAGATGCGAAGTTCATTCAAATTGGGGAGAAATATCTGAGCCTGAAGGAATCCTATGCATTACGGGTCCATAAATCCCTGACAAGAAACTTTTGTGTGTACAGGAAGAAATAGGTTGAGATTCGGGGCATTCGTTATTTGTCTTCCACCCTTTGTTTATCTTCTCTTCTTGCTTTAACGAAGTTATCGTATTCCTGTTCCGAATCGAAGATGATTGGCAAGCCTTGATGATTACAGTCATCACATACATAGGTGTTGAGCCCATCCGTGTAACCCGGAAGCACCCCATCGCTGATGGTGCCACTTCGGATATTCCTACTACCACAAAAAATACACGCTTCAATTTTCATATTCTCAACTCTAATGGGAGATTTTCCCTGTTTGTTACATTATGGGGGCATTCCAACATACTATACCCTCCAATATAATGGTTCTGCATCAAATTCAGCTTCTATCTTCGGTGCAATGCGCTCCCAGACCTGTTCGCACAAATACCAATCTGTTATCTCCTCAGCCTCGAATTCGGTTATCCCAAATATCTCCTGTTTGTCGAAATGCTCCATGTACGGTAGGACGAACAATTCCAGTAGAGATCCCTTTTCTTTGGGCCACAGGTACAGCTCGATGCCGACACGCTGCGATTCTAGATCCTGCTCAAATGAGGATGGTATGACCCCTGGAAATCCTCTTAAGATCATTTTAATGCGGTCCGAGGGCGTTTTTTCCTTAAGAAATTCTCCGATCTTTTTATTTACCGCGATTATGAGGGTACCTATTTCCTCATTCTCTGTTTCGTACTTAATTATATCAAAGCCGAGTGTGCTCACGAAATCTTTCAGCTTTGGACCAACAGTGCCAACTTCACCATCTTTAAGGAGATATTTTCCGTATGGATATACACGCCTTTGCATGATCGGTCATTGATTTGATTCTTATTTAAGTTTTGATGTGTTTGAGGGGGGGAGCACAAAGGGTAAGAAGAGGCAGAATCAAGGCGAGTAAGAACACTTAAAATCTCAAACAACATTTGACCTCTCGTGGTCAAACAATTCGAATGCGAGAACTGCGGTGCGTACTTGGAATTCGATCCCAAAAGCCAGAAGTTGGAGTGCGACTATTGCGGGTCAGTAAAGGTTATCGAGGTGGAACATAAGGCAATCGAAGAACATGACTTTTTTTCAGCGCCCACGGCATTAGGCTGGGACACCAAGGTGACCACAATCTAGTGCAATAACTGTGGGGCCACAACCTCAGTTGGAGCAAAAGTTGCTGGTGATTGCGCATTCTGTGGCTCATCGTATGTTAAAGAGACACCTGCACATCCAGACATCATCCGCCCGGAGACTCTCGCACCATTTGATGTGGGTCGTGACAGGGCAAAGGAATTGTATTTCACCTGGATCGCTAAAGGCTTCTTTAGACCCTCGAAACTCAAAAAAATCGGTAGATTGGAGCTGCTAAAGGGCGTTTACACCCCATTCTGGACCTACGATTGCAATACACATTCTAATTGGACCGCAGAAAGCGGTTACTACTACCACGTAACAGAAACCTACACCGCATACGAAAACGGAAAAAGGGTTACAAAAACCAGGCAGGTGAGAAAAGTAAGATGGGTTCCATCCTCTGGCGCCCGAGATGGTTTTTACAATGATGTGCTCATCGTTGCTTCAAAGGGTTTGGACTACCATTTGGTATTCAAGATTTACCCGTTCAATTTGCAGCAGCTGGTACCCTACAAACCAGAGTATTTGAGCGGGTGGCTCGCGGAGGAATATGCGATCGACGTTCGCCAGGGTTGGGAAATTGCCAAGGATAACGTTAAAGCAGATGAGCGTGCCAAATGTGCTGCTGATGTACCTGGCGATACCCATCGATTCCTGAGAATTAATACCACCTTCGGCAAAATAACCTACAAGCATGTTCTATTGCCAATCTGGGTTGCAGCGTATCATTATAAAAACAAGACCTATCATTTCTTGATAAACGGGCAGACAGGGGAGGTGCAAGGCTACGCGCCGATATCTTGGGTTAAGGTGGGTGCGGTTGCGGCTGCGGTGGTGGGAATTGTCGCCGGTATTCTATATTTCTTTGTTTTGTGATGGTGGAAAACATCAAAAAAACGTTTCATTCAGATTTGAAAACCGACTCTGTTCCACGCATTCAACCGCAATCAAAATATACCCTCCATCCCATCCCAAAAGTAATGAAATTCGTGTTGGATACATCTGCGATTCTCTCAGGCAAGGACTTATCTTCTGACAACGAGCTTTACTCCTCCCCGAAAATTCTGGATGAGCTCAAACATGGAAGGATGAGAAGGAGATTGGACTACCTCATCGAGTCAGGATTAAAGGTGATGTCTCCCACGAAGGAAATCCTAGACGAGGTAAGAAATTGTGCCTCCAAAACAGGTGACATAGCCCGCGTAACCGAGGCCGACATAGAGATTCTGAGCCTGGCAAAGGAGCTCGATGCTGTCCTTCTAACAGACGATTATTCCATCCAGAACCTAGCAACAGAGCTTGAGGTCAAATATCAGGGTATTGCCCAGAAAGGAATTACAGAGACCATAAAATGGAGGTACAGATGCAAGGGCTGCGGGCGGTACTGGGAGAAGATGCAGGATTCATGTCCGGTCTGCGGCTCTGAGTTGAAGACCACGAGAAAGAGATGATTCTAAAATTGAGCAAAAATTTTGTATTCAAACTGCATGTCATGTTTGATAAGGAGGAATAGAAATGCCGAAAAAAGTCTTTCAAAGCAAAACATTGCCCTCCACAAAAGCGCCTTACTCCCAGGCCATAATCTATGAGCCACTGCTCTTCGTATCGGGCCAGGTTGCCTACGATCCTGAAAAGAAAAGCGTGATTGAGGGTACGATCGAGGAGGAGACAGAATTGGCGCTCACCAACCTGAAGACAATATTGGAGGAGGCGGGTTCATCCCCAAAAAACGTGCTGAAGGTCACGGTGTTCTTGACAGATATAAAGGAGTTTAATAGGTTCAATGAGGTGTACAAGCGATTCTTCAGCCACGAACCTCCAGCCAGATCATGTGTTGAGGTAAAGAGCCTTCCTTTCGGCGCGAAGGTGGAGATAGAGGCGATAGCGCATATTTAGAGGGAAAGAATATGGGAAATCGAGGGAAAGCCATGAGAATCGAGCCCATCGGGGTGGTGGAAAACGATTTCGAGGATAAGGTTCCTGAAGGATACGAAACCCGCATCTCGGAGATAGTGATCCATGAGAAACTTTCCGAGGCGCTGCACTTAATCGAGGAAAATTCCCATATAGTCGTCGTATTTTGGATGGATAGGGTTGAAGAGAAGAGGCGGAAGAAATTGAAGATTCATCCCAAGGGAAGGAAGGACCTTCCTCTCATGGGGGTATTGACCACAAGAACCCCCTACAGGCCGAACCCTATAGGTGTTAGAGCGGTGAGATTGTTGGGAAGGGAAAAGAACGTGTTAAGGGTTGAAGGCCTGGATGCATTGAACGGCAGTCCAATTTTGGATATCAAGCCATATTCAAATAAGCATGATTTTGTGGAGGATGCAAAAGCTCCATGGTGGGCAAAACGTCTTTGGAGCAAAAAGGGATGATATCAGGATGAGCGAGAAATGGTTGGGGGTGGATGAAAAAGGAGAGGATTAAATCCTTGAAAAGGTGGAACAACAGAGTTTATTCTTCACTCCTTTACCCTCTCAATCTCGAACACAACCTCCCCACCATCTGTGTAGGGCTCTCCCGGGTCCGGGCAATGGATGTACGCCTTGTTCCCCTTCTTAACAAGCCCCAATTTTTCTGGGTCAATACCTTCCCTAAGGGCAACAGCGTAATGGAGTATCGGAGTAAGGGCATGGATGCATATTTTGTCAGTATTTTTGAGGTCGATCTCTGCACCATCAATGATTATCCTATCCCCAATGGAGTGCACCGCACATTCGCCCTTGATCTCCTTAACTCGAATAATGAGCTTTGCCATCTTTCACTCCCCCACCATCTGTACAATGATTCTTCTTTGCCTGGCACTGTTGTCCAGCTCCAAAAAAACGATCTGCTGCCAGGTTCCGAGAATTAACTTCTTCTCCTTGAAGGGTACAGTCAAGCTGGGGCCAAGGAAGGAAGCTCTGACATGAGAATGTCCGTTGCCGTCGTGCCATCTCAACTGATGCTGATAGATAATATCCCTGGGAAACAACCTGTCAAGAGCGTCGGGCAGATCCTGTAGTAGGCCGGGCTCATATTCTATTGTGGTTACAGCTCCTGTTGCGCCGGGCACGAACACACATGCTATACCATCCTTGAGTTGAGATTTCTTTACAGCTTTCTGAACGTAACCCGTGATATCTACGATGTCGCCTTCGTGCTTTGTATTGAAATCTATCTCCTCATTCACGATTGCCATTTTCTCAACATCCCTTATCGTTCTTCTTGGTGTTAATCGGAGGGAAGGTATTAAATTTTGTGCTAAAAGAATGCCGGTGTGTGGTTAGAAAAGCGATGAGTGTTAGTCTCTCCCCCTGTTTTCGAGTCCTTCAGCAAAAACTTATTAATAGCGGTAAAACAATATTCCTATTGCTGTGAGTATACCTCCTAGTGGGGCGGTGGAGCTCACAGTAAGGTGCGGTTTTAGCCCACTCCGCTTCCTTGTTCATTTCCACCACCCCACACATTATTTTAATTTCAATATCATAGTCTCAATTCTTGGATGGACAAAATACCGGTTCAACCTTCCCTATCTCACATTGCCGAAAGACCGGAGCATAATAAAGAACTTCACATGTAAAGCATTCAAAAAATCATAAATCACTATGCTCACCTATTTCACGGTCTCCAAGGTGACGTGCAGCCCGACCACGACCTCTTTTAGGAGAAACCTGAGCCTCTTCTTTATGAACTCGGGCATCCAGTTGAACTTGGGGTGGTATATTCTCTTCAAATACTTTATCCTGAATCTCACCTTTGTAATGAAGCTGTAACCGGATTCGCCCGTAAAGAAATCGAAGGTGCTCTCTGTGAACATCTGTTTATGGGTCGGGTCCGAGGCAAAACCGTAACCATCCCAATAGGGTACCCTAACATCCAAGATAGCGCCCGGTTTCGCTATCCTGTGCAGTTCCTCCATGACCTTGACCAAATCATCGAGATGCTCCAGGATGGAATAGGCGAGAATCTCGTTAAAGGTGTTGTCTTCAAAAGGATACGGGAATTCGTTCAAATCCCACAATAAGTCCGGGTTAACCGCCTCGCAGGAATCGAGGTTGATGTATCCTTCTCTCTTTCCCATTCCGCAGCCAAGATGCAGTTTTTTTATTTCATCCTTTTTATTCAATCTACCCACCGCTATGAAAGGCCCTTACGCCAGTAATCCAACATTCTGCCCAATGTCTCCTCCATGTTCATCTTCGGGATCCAGCCGCACTTCTCCCTTATCTTGGTGTTGTCTCCCATGATTATCGGTTCGTCCGTAGGTCTGAGCTTGTTTGGATCCACTTGAGGCTCCATGTCGAGTTTCGAGAGATCTATAGCCATATTCAGAATATCTTTTATCCTGTAGGCTCTCGAGGAACAAACATTGTAAACCTCTCCCAACTCGCCTTTTTCGCACAAAAGCCAAAGGGCATTGACAACATCTTCCACATCTGTAATATCCCTTTTAGCCTCAAGATTACCCACAAGCATCTCACTGTCAAGGCCTTTCTCTATCCTGACTATCCTGTTCGTGAAATCCGAACAGACATCATTTGTTTTCCTGGGACCAGTGGTGTTGAAAATTCTGGCTCTGACGGTTTTGATGCCGAAGTTCTTGTAATATTGATAGGCAAGCAGATCCTGCGCAACTTTGCTCACGCCATAAGGATGTAATGGCAAGAGGACATGGCTTTCTTTGACAGGCACTTCGCTCTCGGTTACGAAGCCGTACTCAGCGCTTGAACAGGCCACGAGCACGATGGTATCAAGGTTGAGCTTTCTCACAGCTTCGAAAACATGGGCTGTGCCCAGAACGTTGGTATCCAGTGTTCTTGCAGGTTCGTCCCATGATACGGTAGGAAAGCTCTGCGCAGCCAGGTGATATATCACAACAGGCTTTACCTCTTCTATAATCTTCATGACCCTTGCGCTGTCCCTGATATCGCAATCCAGAATTCGAATTTTATCCTTTATAGCCTCAACATTTTTAAGCTCTGTCTTATCCCAAACCGTTCCCGCAACTTCCAACTCTTTCTTCAGCAAGAACTCTGCGAGATGGCTGCCGATAAAGCCTGTCATCCCTGTAATAAGAGCCTGCATGTATTACTCTCCTGCCTAGCGAAATTGTTATTTGTATTTATTCTTTGCTAAAAATCGAATTGATCAGGATTTTGTTCCAAATTCATCAACAGAATCGTTATAAAGATTTTCTATCTTGTCTACAATATCATCCCATCTATATTCCTTGGATGCAATCTCAAAACCTTTTTTACCCATCGCCTCAGCCTTGTCTGGATTTTCGAGGAGAAACTCGATATGCTTTGTTAAAGCATTTATATCCCCATAATCGTACAATAACCCGGTTTCACCATCTTCAATGACATACGGCACGCCTCCTACGTTGGTCCCGATTACAGCCTTTTTCTGCGCCCATGCTTCGATAAATACTATGCCCTGTGCCTCATTCTTGCTTGGCAAGGCAAAAAATTCACAACCTGATAACAACTCGCGTTTATCTTTTTCCGGGATTTTTCCCGTGCAAATCACTCTTTTGTGCAGTTTCAAATCTCTTGATAGAGCCATAACCCTCTCTATCTCACCCTGGTCTGGCCCCACAAAAACAAGCGATACGTCCTTGAAGTTTTCTGCAATTTTAGAAAAGGCCATTACCAGGTGTGTGGGGCCCTTTTCCTCGTACATTCTTCCAATAAATATTATATATTTATTCAATCCATATTTTTTCTTCATTTCTGTGGCGTTGTAATCATCAAATGCCTTGTCGTCAACGCCATTCGGGATTGAAATTATCTTCTGGGGGGTAACCCCTCTTTCGATGCACCAAATTTTTTCTGCATCTGTTATTGTTATGATTTTATATGTGGATTTAAAAGCTTTTATCCCGAGAGTTGTGTCATATGTGGATTTCAGTAAGGAAGCAAACCATTTTTCGGGTTTAGCTATAATGAGATGTGTGGTAAGAAAA
>JAZGAR010000235.1:0-8034 GCA_036475875.1 Thermoplasmata archaeon | reverse complement strand
CTTAGCTTCTCATCATTTATCGTTAAATACGGCTTCAATATTCCGGTTGGTTTTAACACTATATTCTACGGGGCCATGGTGGGTTTTTTCGGTATACTGATCTACAGCTGGTTGAACAATGTGGATGAAACAGATTATTTTGAGACCTTGCCTCTTTCAGTGCCTCAGGTGATCAAAGCCAGACTCATTGTATTTTTTATTTTGACGTTGTGGATATCAACAATATTTGTCGTGGGTATAGCCATAATCAACGGGGATTTGGGATTACTGTGGCTTGCACTTCTTGTCATGTTCATTACCTCGACATACATGGTAATTACTGTTGCGTATCTTACGGGGCTTAGACCTAATACCTCCCTGTTCGCCCCTGATGTCATGCTCAAATTTTGGGCTCTGGCTCTGTTACCTAATGTTTGCATCACCTTGCTTTCCTTCACACTCTATTCGGATTTTGTGTTTTCAATTTTGGGCTTGACCATCGTTTGCTCAATGCTCATTCTCGCAAGCTTCATCCTTTATCGCGGAATAGAGCAAAAATGGGGTAGATCTGAGTTCACGATATAGGGCGAATCATGAAGAAAGCCCAGTTGCTCAGAAGAATCTTCCATATGACAGATGTGGTGTATCTTTTCTATTACCTACTGCCTGATTTTCTTATGATCGTCATTCCTCTTCTTGCTTTAACTGGTCTTGATTATATCTTTTCTTGGCTTTAGGTTATTTTAAAACCTCCAACTTTCCGAATCTCCCCGCGCTGATCTCCAGGTTTCCGTTCCACTCCTTTACCCATCCGTTCATTATGCGTATCCTGTCGTTCACATCCACCTTGTCTATCTCGTCGTTCCATAGCGTGAGACCGATTCTTGTTCCATCCTCATCCTTCGCCACGGCGTTGCAGACCTTTCCCTTTACGCCGAACTTACTGATAAAACCCCTGGCCTCGTCCATCTCAACGATGGTCAGCTCAATTTTCTCCACACTACCTTCCGGTTTCAACTGATTGATGTTCATCCTAAGTCCCTCGCATGAGGGTATGGTGTTGTTAGGATTTAAAATTAGTTATGTCACGGTGCGCAGAACATGGTGGCATATACCTTAGCGTCGTTCACGATATTCTCGATTATTGCATACTCATTTGGAGCGTGGCAAGTGTCATCCAACTTTGCCCAAACAACCGCAGGGTAACCAGCTCTTCTGAATATTGCAGCGCATGTTCCTCCCCCAATGCCTCCTGCGTAGGGCTTGATATTGTAAACCTTTTCAATGGCTTCCTTCAAGGCCAAAACTGCCGGACTATCAGGGGATGTGGGCGGTGCCGCAGGATCGTACTGCGGTCTATCAAACTCGAATTTTGCTCCAGTTTCCTGCGCCACTTTGTCTGCAACGCTTTTTACGACATTAAAAACCTCTTCCGAGTCGTAGTCAGGCAGTATCCTGCAGTCCATGTAGAAGATGTCTTCACCTGGTATGGTGTTTATGTTGGGAACATTGCCCTCTTTCTTCGTAGGCTCGAAGGTTGAAATAGGTGGATCGAAGAGCTCGTCCCTTTTGTTGTATTTCTTGTATAGTTCCTTCTCCACATTGACTCCGAACTTCATTGCCGCCTTGAAAGCGTTGATGCCCCGCTCTGGCATGCTACCATGGCACTGCTTGCCAATCGTTCTGATTTTAATCCACATTATGGTCTTTTCCGAGACCTCTATCAAAGTACCGTCTATGTTACCTCCATCAGGCACTATTATCAAATCGTCCCTACTGAACAAACCTTTTTCGATGAGTGGCCTTATCCCGAACTCACTGCCAGTTTCCTCATCTGCTACAATTGCGATGTTAATGTTGTTTTTAGGGGTAATATTTTCATCCTTCATAGCCTTCACCGCAAATAGAGCGGCTACCAACTCCTGCCCGTTGTCTTCGGTGCCGCGCCCATGAATCTTACCGTCCTTAATAACCGGTGTAAAAGGGTCTGTTTCCCAAAGCTTCAAATCACCTTCTGGCACCACATCCATATGAACGACTACCCATATATTCTGATTTGTCTTTCCTTCGCCTTTAATCTTTGCTATGATATTTGGTCTCACCCTATCATGTGATTCTTCATCAGGTACATCTATTCTCTCCACCTCATCAAACCCGATCTTGGAGATGAAATCATAGATGTATCCAGCCTTCTTTACTTCACCCTCACCACCAGATTTTGGACTTATGGCTGGAATCTTGATCAAGTTTCCCAAGGTCTCCACCATTTCATCCCTGTAATTTTCTATCCTAAAATGCACTCTCATAAGCTTCTCGTCCTGCATGAAACCACCCGTTTATTCTCTATAAACTCTCAGGCTACGGATAATGAATTAGATGCTTTAATAGATTGTCCTTTTTTGAGTGTACCCGGGATAAAACATTATCAAGCCTGATAATAATGGACATAACTTTATAAAAAAAGGCGGGGTTTCATTAAAAAAGCCATTGTAAAAAGGACAAAATTTGCAATAAAAATAAGAAACGGAGGTGAAAAATTGCCAGGATGGATAACCTATATGGAAGTGAGCATGAACTCGGAAGGAGTGACACCCACGCAACTTTTCCACAAACTGAAAGAACATGGATGGAAACCGGTATACGGCAGATACGACTTCGGATACAAATGGGCCGACAACTGGGGAAACAAAGATAGCAACATCCAAGAATTCTTTGACTACATAAACAAGTGGCATGATATCTTAAAGGGATACAACGTAAACTATTCTCTTCGCACATACGAAGAAGGAAAGGAAGACTTCTGGGTAAAGTGGGGCGAATAAAACCGCCCCATCAACATTATTTCTTCAATTTTTTTTGCAACACCCCAAATTAGTTTTTAAACATATTTTGATAGAAACCGTATGTAAAAATCTTCTTTCACCCTCATCAGAAAGTGAAACCCTCTGGAAGTTCGGATTCTGGGGTGCCTTTCAAAACCCACGAGAGATCCAATATTGTGTATGTAGGATTCTTGGTATTGAAAATTGGCAGCACCCTCATGCCTATCTTTGGCTCTCCAACAGAGAGATATCCCATAAGAATGGTTACCACACCTTCGAACTCCACATTCACGAACTTGATAGGTTTTGGCAGCGTGTTGAATGCTCCAGTTCTTTCTGTTATCATGAAAGTATGGACTTTGGCCGTCTTTTTGGCTATGTCCGTTATGTCAATAACGGTATTTCTTCCCAAGCAATCCGGGCAGTGTATCCGAAACGGTATATAGACGGAATTCGTGGTCTCGCATTCAGGGTTGTCACATCTTGAGGCCATGAGCTTTCCCTTGCTTAGGGATTCGAAAAATACAGACTCCCCACCATAAGCGTGTATGTGCGTAATATCCCTTGGATTGGTCACGCCCATTAAGGTCCCCTCCTCATTGCGTATAGGCGTATTTGGAGATATATCGTGGAACTTGCCTTTTGGTCTGTATCTCCCCCTCTCAACTTTAACGGTCCCTCTATCCTCGTCGCAGCTCATTCAATCACCTCTTTCTAATAAATGATCAGGATGTTGAAGGATAGTGCAGGTCACATGAGAGCCAACTCCTGCATGGCTTATAGCAAGACCCCTTTTTGCACCTTTTACCTGAAGATCGGTCCAATCCTCTGGTTTTTCCCTTCCGAACCTCTCCCATTTTTTCTCGTCTTTATGCATCTCTGCCCATCGATTCCATAGGTGTTGACCCACCTCCACAACCTGCATGATTCCTGTGGCACCAACAGCGTGCATGCAACCGATTAACCCGCCGCACATGTTTGCCGGCAGTTTCCCAGGCTCGCCCGTATGAGGATTTGTATGATAACAATCACCTGATTCCACATAGGTTCGCCCTTCTCCGTAAGGTCTTATTCCGATGTCTTCATATGTTTGTATGTCACTTATCGTAAACGCATCATGAAGCTCAACCAGGTCCAAATCTTCTGTGGGATCATGCACTCCAGTCATTCGATATGCGTAATAGGCTGCCATTCTCGCGGCGAGAAAACCCGTGAAACCCGGATATCTGTCTCCACCTGGAAAGCGCTCTCCAAGATCATCATACTGCTCTTTAGTTTCGTGTGGAAGTAATGGTATCTCCATATGCCTGCGGCAGGCGACACGCAATGTGTGGCTTCCTGCGGCCACATCGATTCGCAACGGATTGTCGGTCATTTCATAAGCTGTCTTTTCATCTGCGAGAACCGCACAGGCTGCGCCCACACTCATCAGGCAGCAATCAAGTGCTCTAAGCGGATAGGCGACTACTGGTGAGTTGATGACATCTCCAATGGTTATTTTCATTGGACCTTGAGCGTGGGGATTCATCCTGGCGTAACCCCTGTTCTTCACTGCTATCTCCGCCATGGTTCTGCGAAAAGATTCCTCCTCTTTTCCGAAGACCTGCCAGTATTTCTGGGCCATGACCGCGTAATAGCCAGTGTAAATATGTCCTAAAGGCGTTTCCCAGTCCTTGTCCGCTGCAAAGGAGATGTAGTTGTTGCCCTCATCCGTGGGAACCTCGTCCATACGCTCCCAGCCCATGGCAAGTGTACAGTCAGAATAGCCGGATGCAACCGTTTTGTAGGCCTCCCATAAAGTGGAGCCTCCTGTTGCGCCACCTGTCTTTATTCCGATGTTCCCTAACGGATCAAGACCGAGCCTGTCGTGTATCACGGCCTCTCCCAGAAGTTGATCACCGAAATGATCGGCGAAATGACCGTAGTACGCAGTATGAATGTATTTTTTCATCGCAGCCGGTGTCATATCAATAAATTGGGCCGCCTCCGTCAATGCATCGATGCAGAGTTCCTCTGTTCTCTTATCTGGCATGGCCCGGGCAAATTTAGACATGCCACCTGTGACTATATATACGGGTTTCATCATTTTCGGTATCTTTAATTGTCTATCACTAAAAGTGATCATTCTTTTTCCCCCATGATATTTTCATTTTTTTCATTATTATTCAATCATCATATTGCGAGGAGAATTTTCTTACCCTAAGCAGTCCCTATATCGTTGATTGTCGAACATCTTTCCTCCCGGCCCCCTAATTGAAATTCTCCTTTAAAAATATTGTTATATAATTATCTAAAGAGATAAGATAGTGCCAGCCATAGGTTATGACCACGAAAATAGACAATCGTCGTATTTTTGTTCAATTTCACTTCCTAAGATACCCGCTCCTCACAGCCTCTACAATGCCCTTTGCAATGGTATCGCCGACCCCTCTAACCTCGCATAGTCGTTCAACATCCGCCTCCATAATCGCCTTCACACTTCCAAAATGTGCGAGTAAACGCTGTGCCAACGTGACAGAAATTCCAGGCAGGCCTTCGATTATGAACTGCTGCCTCTCCTGCAACGACATGCCAATCTTCTCCCCCCTGATTCCAACAGGCCTTCCCTCCTCTCTCTCCCTTTTTGCCATCATTGCCAGTAAACTTGCTGTCTCCTTAACATTGCTCGTTGAAATCACGGATATGTTGAAATCTGTTACTATGGAGGCCAAAGCACCGATTATGGCCTGCTCGCTCACCCCACTCATTGTGAACAACCCTTCGCCTTCCACAACTAGTATCGGATTTATGTATGCGCTTTTCAACATCTTAAGCTGGCTAAAAAGCCTCCCGCCCATGAGCGAACTCAGAAAGTCACCCACCTCCTTCCTCTCAACAGCAAGCCTATCTGAAAGGATGTAATCGCCGATATCAAGCTGTTGTGATTCCACAATAACGCCCTTTCTGGACAATTATCTTACCACCCCTGAGTTGAATTCCCTTGTATCCGCGATTATTGAGATTTTTCTCTAATCCTTATCAAAATCTGTTAGGCTTAATTGTCCTTTCTTTTTCTTTTGTTCCACCTTAGTCGCTTTCTGTGGATTCTTTGCAATCTCAACTGGTTTTACCTCGATAACGAGGCCCTCGGAAGAGATCACTTCGACCTCTTCAACCCCGCTCTCATCCTCCTTCAAGGTTTCAATCTCAGTTCCCGATAAAAAACTTGGTTCTCCCACCCCGATTTCCTTGCTCAATTCTGTTCTCAATATGTGAAGCTCCCTCTTCATTCTCTTCTCCTTGCTTATACTGGACCAATAATACGCCTCATCCCTTGTTTGCTTGGCAATCAGAATCACCACCTTACCCGCTCTCTTTCTTCCAGTCCTACCTCTCCTCTGGATGGTCCGAATCTCTGACGGCACAGGTTCGTAGAACACCACGAGATCTGTTTGGGGAATATCAAGGCCCTCTTCGGCTACGCTCGTTGCAACCAGCACGTTGTACTCCCCGTCCTTGAACTGCTGAATTCGTTCAACCTGCTTTTTCTGGGAAAGGCCTCTATCCTCTCCTCTGGTTGCCTGTCCCACAAACCTAACAGGCCTGACCTCTTTGTGCTTCCTCAATTCATCCGTAACGAGAATTGAGGTATCGCGATAATGCGTGAACACTATTATCCTGGAATCTTTCTTCGCCTTCAACTGCTTTCTCACTTCATTAACAACAAACCCGATCTTCGGATGCTCGATATCTATCTCTCTTACCCGCCTGATTACCTTTTTAATGTCCGGATGGTTCATCACGGACCTTGAGGCTTTGCTGCTCCCCCTCGAGAATGCTTCCTTGCCCAATCTATCCAAATAGTTTTTTAGGGCGGAGATGCCTTGAGTCTCCACAAGCCCCTGTGCATGATATACCTTAACTGCAGCTGATTGAACGCTTGCAGCGTGAAAATAGGAGGATTTTCTTCCACCTCCATCTTGCAGTCTTGCCCGAATCTCCCTTTGAACCTTCAAGAGATCTTTCATTGATACAGGTTTATTGGATCTGAGAAACCCATATCTTTTGAGATCTTTTACATAATTATTGAAGACTGTTTTGAGAAGTCCTATGATCTCCATAAATATTTCAGGCACTGGAACCCTTATCCACCTGACCTTGATCTCGTGCACATAGGGGATCACATCAGGATCGTACTCTGAGCGTATCTCCACCAGCTCAATACCGAGATTATTGCACACATCCAAGATACGCTTCGTCTCATGGCCTGGAGATGCGGTCATTCCCAGAACAAGACCCCTCACAGCGTGATATTTTTCGGCGATGAATACATAAGCATAATCACCTGTCGCACGATGTGCTTCATCGAATATTATCAAGGCAAAATCATCGAGCGTTGTTCTTGCAGATATCAGATCGTTTACAACAACCTGAGGAGTTGATATGATTATGTTCGATTCTCTCCAAAGCTCATCTCTTTTCTTTGGGCTCACCTCCCCTGTGAAAACCAAGGGCTCTGCATCGACAAGAAATTCCCGTACGAAAGATGCATGCTGCTCAACAAGCGGTTTTGTCGGTGCAAGAAAAAGTATCTTGCCTCTCTTACCCTTTAAAACATCCGCTATCAGTAATAGAGCTATGATGGTTTTGCCCATTCCAGTGGGC
Organism: Thermoplasmata archaeon; assembly: GCA_036475875.1. Classification (GTDB taxonomy): domain Archaea; phylum Thermoplasmatota; class Thermoplasmata. The sequence continues at coordinate 589 of JAZGAR010000235.1, read as the reverse complement.
AACACCACTAATGTAGACCGCTTCAAAGCCGAGTTGGCGATGTTGATCTGATACATCCGCTTCTCGAGGGTTTTCGGCCTTATTAGTGGATGCTCGATAAACATAGAAACATAATGGCCATAGGAGCTTTTCAACGTTTGGGTAGGGGTTAGGAGGGAAAAATACGCTACTGGAAGATTCGAAGAGTCTTCCAATATTCCGTTGATGCTCCTACAGCCATTTTCTCGAGGGGTCAAATGCCCTTAGGCATTCCCTTACCCCAACCATTTTTATGTCGACCAGGGTATATAAGCGTTGACTGGTAATTACCATATTTACACCATATTACCGAGGAGAGATATCTTGAAACTTTCTATTTCATTCAATTATTATTGCAATGTGGTTTGGCAGGGATTGCCTTTTATAACATAGAAAATTTCTGTGAAAAAAATTCATAAAGTTTATATCCTCTGAAATTAACTTGACATTGTCACATTAGGAAATAGACACTCAGATATTTCATTATATCGCACCCTTTTCAACCTACTATCACAGCATCAGAAACGATATATCTAAAAGCGACTATTTTTCCTCAGCAAAATACCTACAA
>JAZGAR010000234.1:0-3659 GCA_036475875.1 Thermoplasmata archaeon | reverse complement strand
TACAGTGTTTGTCCTTTGATATATCGCATTATTGCCAAGATCGCCAAGTAATCGCCAACTAATTGCCAAGTTTGTTGAGAACATAATAAGTACCTCTTCCACTGCCCATTGATTTAAGGATACCTTTCACAACCAGGTCATTCAAATCTATTCTCGCACCCTCATCTGATAGGCCCGTGATTCCCCTATATTCTTTGTTCGTGATCTTTCCTTTCTCCTTCAAATACCTCACTGCTTTGACTTGCCTCTCATTTAGTCCCATCTTGACCAGATATTCCTCTGAGAGCATATCTTTTCTAAAGGTTATTATAAAACTCGTTCCTGTCTCTCTGAACTCTGGTTCCGGTAGCCCATATCCTACACATTCTCGAATGATTCTATTCGTGCCAGTTCCCCAATTCTCAATGTAACCGATCAGGAAGAACGGTTTGGCAATAAGCGGATTTGTAGGTATTGATTCGTGTTCACCTCTCAATTTATCTATTGTTATTCCTGGCGGTAGTTTGCCAGGGCTCCATATCTCCAACCTATCGTCAAATATCCGAACCTGAACATTTGATGTCTCACCGTAATCGCGGTGGCATATCGCGTTAATGATCCCTTCCCTAATCGCTGAAAGAGGATATTCCCAACGTTCTATCCTTTCGGGTTTATCGCCGATTTTCACACCCAACTTCAGGTTCTTCTTGATGGATTTCATAAGGTCGTCAACTTGAGTTATTACCTCTCCGCTGATGACATCAAAATCTTCGAACTCCAGTGGTTCTCTTCCCTTGAAACGACCACACCTTGCCTCGGACGGTATGATAAATCTTTGAGGTTCTTTGCCGAACAACAATATGGCCGCAATTGTCACCCCTTCTTGATTGACGATACCCATTTTTGTAAGGAAATCGCCCTTATTTGTGTAATCTATAGACCAGCCGCGCCTTTCTTTTGCTCTTTCCACGAACTTTTCGATACTGTCGGTACTGATGTCCTCGATGGTTGCACCTTTTACAATCTGGGCTGAGTAGCAATAGCCAACACCAATTCTTGATAGTTCTCTGATCTCGTTGCTCGTCAATCTTTGATTGGTTTTTCCAACTCTTTTGAACGCTCTATCGAAAGCAAAAACGGGTTTAATCGGGCTTTCCTTCACTTCGATGGATATGATATTTTTCTTTTCATGTACCTCAACGGTTATAGATGGAAACTAAGGCGGGTCACTGTTTCTTTTAATCTCATTTGCCAAATTCTCGATGGTATTTCTTCCGATATCCACGCCTTTTATGCGAGCCTCATCATCTATGCCAACGAGAACCCTGCCACCTTTACCATTTGAAAACGCAGATAATGTTTCGAGAACCTGCTTTATTTCGGAGAGAGATGATTTGAACTCCATGGTTTCGGATTCCTCTATATTGAGCTTACTTGTTTTCTTTTTGGTCATCGAGGTCCTCCACACGAATTATAATTCGAAATATTCATTCTTCTCTCCTCTTTGGGATATATTTCATTATTCTTCGAAAGAATTCGTTCCATGTTTCTCCACCAAGTCGCTTTTTATTCAAAGCATCAATGGTCTCAGCATCTATAGTGATTGTTTTGCGATTCATACCATTCGCCTTCTTAACAAGTAGTCCAAGGTAACGAGTTCAGATTTATAAATTTGTCGTTCATTGAACGATTTGAATGAACTGAAGAACGAGAGATTTTCTTACGAACCATCAAATACTCTTCCTACATGATTGCGTATAACGGCTGGCGGGTATGCGAAGTTGCCGACTCAGGCAATTTAGTTCCCATCAGGTCATGGTGATGTCTATGCACTATAAAAGTGTGAGCAGAGGGATTTGGGTGAGTGAGTGCAACGAAGCGAACCGCATATCCGCCTGTTATGTGACCGAACGAAACACAGCGTAGTGAGCAAGCAACCGAAGGTTGCGGAGAGTTCGGCAAAAACCTCTATCATCGTTCTAATGATTTCATTATAGCAGTAATTTCTGTTTCAATACTCTGCCATATATTTGGCAAGCTCTCCGCAAGAGGTAACAATTTTTCTTTATCTAACATGATTCCGTAGCCATGGGTAAAGAAATGTCTAAATGCCCGGTATTCATCGAGTTTTTTTGATAATTCTAGAGATATGATGTGATGCTCTACTGAAAGATCTAATAAGTTTTTATGATAAGTTTCGGATCGAGGGATGGATATATTTTTGAATTTTAGTATTCTCTTGAGAATATTTTCCATCCCATTATAGGTATTTTGTAAAAATGTGGCAATTGCAGCTAATTCTATAACTGTTTTTTCATCCCGTTTCATAGTTTCCTCTAATGCACGCAATGTGGTTGAAATATGCTCCCTTTCAACTAAAATCTCCTCTTCTAACTCACCCATATATTTTCACACCGTTTTTCTCAACTATGTTGTTAAATAATGTTTCTTTAGATAAATCGACAAGATCCACAGATTTTGATAATAGTCTTAATATTTCTCCATAAAACTTGAAAAATAATTTAGGCTCTATGCCTTTAACGCCTAAATCAATATCATTAGCTTCACTATTGATGTCAAGAGAAGAACCAAATAGGTAAACAGATGAAACTTTATACTTCTTTGCGAGTTCAATGATTTTTGTTCTATCTTTTTCACTTATCATATCCTATCACTGGTCTAACATTTATATATTAGCTCTATTTAAGGGTTTTTGCCGAATTTCATATAACTCATTATATACGCAATAAGTTGCGGATATAAGTCTGTTTTGGAGGTATATGCGCAGTGAATAGCGTCTAGGCCTACTTTGGATGAATGCCCTTCCATCCAATATTTCACCTTATATCCAAAACTTTTTTCTACCTACTCCCCTCATACCCATGCCGATAAAAATGCACGTCAGCACTGACATAGGAGGCACATTCACAGATTTCGTGGTTCTGAAGGTCGCGCACTTTATCTATTGGGGGGAGTAAATCTCTGTATTCATCACCAATTCGTAGCTGTTAGAGTCATCTGTGTAGAGGGGGTTTGCAAAGCCACCGCAACTAACAAGGGTTATCTCCACAAGCCATTCCCCTGTTCCATTGATGGATTCTGTAGAATCGTGATCGAACTCGAAGGTTATTGAAATGCTCCCCATGCCCCCTTGAGGATTTTGCCCTGAATCTGTGTCTGTGTAATTTCCCCCCTGAGAGGCCGTCAATCTGAATTCATCTGGTTGGTTCTCCCATTGATTAAATATTCCTTCATCGCCCTCGTCCTCCCAAGTCAGCTCGAAGGTGATGGATTTAAGGATCTCTCCCTCTTCTAAATATTCACCGTCCCCGATTCTTATTGTGACGGTTTTTGTTGTGGTTTCCCCTTCAGCCAAAGTTCCAGGAAACTCCTCAGGAGCACCGCTTGTTATATCGTAATCGTCCACATCGAATGGAGGGGGTACATCTTCATCCTCTGCGAATGGGTCGTGGAATTCCATTGTGCCCATGCTATATGTGCTAAATAGAACGATTGGGATTAATATAGCACATACTATTACAGAGACTTTATTATCAAAGAGTCGAAATATGAATGGCTCCCTATAATCAGATGGGATTTCGGTTTCTTCTAAAACACCTTCCTCAAGTTCCCTGATTTTTTTGGCTCGTTCAATGATATCCTGACCCCAGGTCCAGTAA
>JAZGAR010000233.1:0-2238 GCA_036475875.1 Thermoplasmata archaeon | reverse complement strand
TAGTGAATGCGGTAATCCTGAACTCGCAACCCGCAACCCGCAACTGAGACTTGCTATCAGCTATCTGCTAATTCCTCTCTGCCCTCTGCGCTCTGTCATCAGTCATCTGCCCTCTGTCATTTGCCCTCTGCTTGCCCCGTGAAATTCCGAAGGACAGCAAAGCGTATTTAACTGGGGTTTACCCCGTTAAATTCCGAAGGACAGCAAAGCGTATTTAACTGGGGTTTACCCCGTTAAATTCGAAGACCATTTAACCGGGGCGCTTTACGCTATGCTCCATGCTTGCTATTCCACTGGGGCTCTGCCATTCCAAAAAAAGGTTTCCAAAAAGCTCCACCAACGCAGTGTTAGTGGAGTTTTTTTATGGCTATTCTGGTAAATGACACTTTCTGTTAAGCAAGAAAAACAGAACATGAGTCAAACGAAGATTTGACCCGTTGAGATGAGTCAAACGAAGATTTGACCCGTTGACGTTGACAACCTTTTACGATTTAGTTATGATCTACATATAAGAAAGAGAGGAGCTAATTATGATCAAAGTGACCTGTTTGGGTGCTGCAGGATCGGTGACAGGATCCAATTACCTCGTTGAGAATCCCCAGGGCAAAAAGGTCCTGGTTGATTGTGGCCTTTTTCAAGGCGGCAAACAGATGGAATTGCGCAATTGGCAAGACTGGGGTTTTGATCCCAAACAGATAAATACACTTTTTCTGACCCACGCTCACATTGACCACAGCGGAAGGATTCCTAAGTTAGTGAAGGATGGTTTTCGAGGGAAGATCATTACCTCTCCACCCACAGTGGAACTGTGCAAGATCATGCTCCTTGATTCCGCTCATATCCAGGAAATGGATGCTGAGTGGCAGTCGAGGAAAAACAAACGGCAGGGGAAAAAGGACATGCTTCCCCTTTACACGACAGGGGATGCGGCAGAAAGCTTACAATATTTCTCCCCAATAGAGAGGGATCAGATAATCACTGTTGAATCGGGAATAAAAGCACGGCTCAGGAATGCAGGACATATTCTTGGTTCTTCTATTCTGGAATTGTGGGTAGAGGAACCGAATGAAGAGACAAAGATTGTCTTTTCTGGGGACCTGGGTAAACAGGATCAACTGATTGTCAAAGACCCCTATCAAATCTTCGCCGCAGACTATCTGTTTATTGAATCTACCTATGGCAACCGTCAGCATCGCTCCTTTGAGGATAGCAAAGAAGAACTCTTAGGGGCTATCCAGTATGCCGTATCGCACGGAGAAAAGGTTATAATTCCGGCCTTTGCTCTGGAAAGGAGCCAGGAGATACTCTACCTTCTGGGGGAATTCTATCGGAAAGGCACCCTTCCAGATATTCCTGTGTATCTGGACAGTCCTCTGGCCATCAAGGCCACACAGATCTTTCGTAAAAACAAAAAATATTATGATGAGCAAGCAAGGGTCATCGTGGATCAAGGTTTTGATCCCTTTGATATGCCCAATCTACATTTAACCCTCACTACAGAAGAATCCATGGCTATTAACCAGAGGCCCGGGTCTGCCATTATTGTCTCTGCGAATGGGATGTGTACAGCAGGCCGGATAAAACACCACCTCAAACACAACCTCTGGCGCCCTGGATCCAGTATTATCATTGTAGGGTTTCAGGCTGAGGGGACCACGGGAAGAAAGATAGTAGATGGGGAAAAGTCGGTTAAGATTTTCAGAGAGGATGTTGCCGTAAAGGCAAAAGTTTTCACTATCGGTGGATTTTCTGCCCATGCCGATCAGAAAAATCTTCTCCAATGGATCAGCCATTTTGATGAATCCAGACCCCGAGTCTTTGTCGTACATGGAGAGGCTTCGGCCAGTGAAACACTGGCTCGTCTGATCCATGAGAGATTTGACATGGAGGTTCATGTTCCCAGGTGGAAAGAAATACTGATGCTTGAGGCCAGAAAGGTAGTCCGGGAAGTAAAACCCGGTATGGTGACACCGGCGGATATTAGCAGAACAATGCTAAACAAGATCATTGATCTGGAAAATGAACTGGGCAGGCTGAAAAAGCGACTAAAAGAAAAAGAGGTGGAGGCAAAAATCATCGAGGATGATGTAAACAGGCTCAATTATATTCAGGAGGAGCTTCAGGGAATCCTGCCTGAATGAAGACTGAAAAGTTCCGAACATGGTCTTTTTAGTTCTGTTAATTTCCATAATATTAAGGAGGTGATAGATAGTGCATGAAAGACAGTATATTATAGAT
>JAZGAR010000232.1:0-6955 GCA_036475875.1 Thermoplasmata archaeon | reverse complement strand
ATTTTTTTAATATAATGATATGTAGGTGTTCAGTTTTCAAATGCAAGGATCTTTTGTCCCATCGGATGTTCGAAGTTAGGATATAATCAATATTCAATATTTATTGCGGGCGCCGGGTTTCAAAGCTTAAGACGAAATTAAGGTATAGCATAACTTGAACACAAGGCGCCCGCACGAATACAATTATATAATATTTAAGTGCGGGCGCCGGGATTTGAACCCGAGTTATAAGCTGATTACGGTTTACTTCTGCCTCTTTTGCCAGGCAAAAGAAAGGCTCTTGGCAAGCTTAAGTGATACCAGGCTACACTACACCCGCATTTGTGGTGTATCTTGGAGGGAATTAGGTTGGAAGTTTTTAATCTTTGTGATGTAGGTAAGGAGGGAGAAGAAGATCATATCAGGAAGTTGGTTATCCTCTATATGTTTAAAATTGAGGTGGGGTGGGAAAGGGGAAGATGAACAAGATACCGAAGATGATTTATCTCTTCAAGACGATTGCCCTCCAATGCCACCCTTCACAGAAACCCTTAAAATCAAGACAAATAAAAATTTAGAGATCGTGAACATAACTAATCAGGTGGAGGCAGCGGTGAAAAAGTCAGGAGTTAAGGAGGGCAGCCTCGTCGTGTTCACTCCGCACACCACAACAGCCATTACCGTGAACGAGGACGAGCCTGGACTTGTGAAGGACATCCTGAGGAAGATCTCTGAGCTGGTGCCGAAAGGAGCTGGCTATTCTCATGACAGTATAGACCACAACGCCCATTCCCATATTCTGGCCTCGATAATAGGATGCTCTGTTGCCTTGCCAGTAATAAATGGTAAAGCCGCCTTAGGCACATGGCAGTCCATCCTTTTTATAGAACTAGACGGTCCGAGGAATCGGAATGTTGTGGTGCAGATTGGATGAGTTGCTTTTTTAAAGTTTTAAGCTAAGGAGTGCTTTGCCTAAAATATTGGAAGATTGCGGTGGTAGATTCTCATTCTATCATCTTCATCTCTACGCAGGGTACACCTCTATACCGTTGCGAAGGATGTGCCTTAAAAGGAGTCTATTCCTCAATCTATCAAATTCCTCCTCGGTATAAACCAGCGGCTCTAAATCATAAGGGGTGGTATTGAGGGCTAAAACCCGTGCTATTCTATCAAAGAATCGTTCTTGGTAATCGCCCACGATCAATAGGTCAATATCACTGTGTCTCCGGTAATCATTCCTTGCCCTGCTTCCAAATAATATGATTCGTTTTGGTTTCATCTTGTCGATAATGTCATGAACCAGTCGTCTTATATGTTCACTATCCTCTCTAATGTCGAAATCACTGTCTCGGCATATTCGACACATTTAGCTGCATCCTCCTTTGTATAAAACTCATGCGGTATAACATCAGGTAGCCCATTCGCATATCGAGTGGGTATATAATATTTATCAAGTTCTCGGCAATGTTCTATCGATCTGAACGCTCCATCAAAATCCTTACATTTTTTTATCAACCTAAAAATCGAGTGCGTTAGTATCAGTTCCTCGCCCTTTAAATAAAGATAAGCTTTTAGGGCTTTTTCTGCGGCTTGTTGGGCCTGAAAACATGACCACTCATAGTTTTCTGATTTTAAGCTGTCCCTAGCGGCCTTTAAATCAAATTTCGCCTGCTCAAACCATATCTCGAACTCTCGTTCTAGGTTGTCCAACTCAACCACCTTATTTTATTTTCATCCATTATGATAGGCCAATCATTTCATCACTTTCTTTCGCTTTTATTCCTACTATGTTAGCAGTTCAGTCCATATTAATTTTATGCTTCTATTCCGGCGGATAAGCCAATATTCACACTTGCGTCAATGGTGAAAAATTTTCATCATCACAGTTTTACTAAACTGATCACCTTCGTAATTCTCTCGAGTAACTACCCTCTAATTATAGAACCACACATATGCCGTTATCTCCCCTCTCAGGTATTTGTCTACACATCTAACCAGTCTTAATATCAGCTCACATCACGTGAGTCTAAGTAAAATCCCACGTCGAATCAACTTTGTAGACAAGACTATGGGAGGCGTGAGTTAGGGAGATGAAGTTGGACATAGGGGGAGGGGTCGTGGATAGTGAGGAGTATATTGGTGGCCCGCTGGAAAGGAAAATTAGGAAAACATTAAGAGATGATTGGTGTAGTAGTTTGAGTGAGGATTGGATGGAGAGTTATACGCATATGAGAAGTGTAAGTGAAGGGTTTTGGTCTTAACGGAAATAATCCTTACGTCTACTTAAATCTATCGTAAAAACCAGTTTTAGAGCCAAACCAGCCAAAAAAAACCCAAATACTTATTTAAAGGGAGTTCGTTATACTGTTTTGACGGTGAAAAAGGAATTGTACAAAAGAAGAAAACCAACAGAAGGATATGTGCGCCTTCGTTTGCCAGACAGAAATGAAGGACAGATATTCGGATTAGCCGAGCAGCTCCTCGGTGCCTCAAGAATAAAAGTCATGTGCGCCGATGGAAAATCGAGGATGGGTCGAATACCTGGAAAGATCAAGAAAAGGATGTGGATAAGAGAGGGTGATCTGCTCATCCTCAGGCCCTGGGAGTTTCAGGATGAAAAAGCCGATATCATATACAGATACACAAAAACTCAATCAAGTTCAATGAAGAGAAAAAATTTGCTGCCTAAGATATTTGCGGACATGTTTTAATCTGCAATTTGTGTTTCAACTTTGGGGATGGCAATGAAAGAGGAGGAGAAGTACCGCATTTTGAAGGGGAAGATCGAAGCCTTGAAGAAGAAGGACAAAAGTGATGAGGACAGAAAGACATATGATGAGGTTTTCGATAAAAATACCCTCTTAACCCTTTATAAACTCATCTCATCAGGAGTCATAGAAACCCTCGACTACCCGATTTCCACAGGCAAGGAGGGCAATGTGTTTAAGGGAACAAACGAGAATGGAGAACCACTTGCAGTTAAACTCTATAGAGTCTCGACCGCCACCTACAAGAATCTCACGAAATATATCGCAGGAGATACCAGGTTCAGGAATATTCCAAGGGATCATAGGGGTTTGGTCTATCTCTGGGCGCAGAAGGAATACAAGAATTTGAAGCGTATGTTTCAGGCAGGAATCGCAACCCCCGAGCCAATAAAACAGATTAAAAACGTTCTCGTGATGAGATACCTGGGCAATGAACAGCAGCCAGCACCTATGCTCAAAGATGTCACCTTATCCAACCCGAAAAAGAGCTATAAAACCGTCCTGAAGATGATGAAGGACCTTTTTCTAGAAGCGAAGCTGATCCACGGCGATCTTAGCGAGTATAACATCCTCGTTGAGAATGGAAAATGCTTCTTCATAGATGTCGGTCAATCTGTTGTTTTGGAGCATCCTTTGGCCGAAGAACTGCTGATAAGGGATGTGGCAAATATCTGTCGATACTTCAAAAAGTTGGGTGTAAAAACCGAGGAAGAAGGTATGCTGAGCTACATTAAGGGGGAATAGAAATGAAGTACGTAAAAATACCTTTGGAGAGGGTTGGAGTTCTGGTAGGAAAGAAAGGCGAGGTCAAGAAAAGGATAGAGGATGAAACAGGCACGGCTTTCAGCATCGATTCAAAGAGCGGGGATGTTACAGTTGATGACACGAACTCTCAGGATCCTGTTCTCAGCCTGAAATGTGCGGACATGATCAAGGCAATAGGGCGTGGTTTCTCCCCTGAAAAGGTGTATCCACTTTTAAATGATGATGTTTATCTCACGCTCATGGATATGCGGGATTTTGTGGGAAAGAATCAGAAACATATAAGGCGTGTAAGGGCCAGAATCATAGGGACAAAAGGAAAGACACGCAGACTTATAGAGGAGTTGACAGGCGTTAACGTCTCCATTTACGGCAACACGATAGGAGTAATAGGTGAAGGCCTAAAGATGAGTATTGCGGTGAATGCCATTGAAATGCTCTTAGAGGGCAGCGAGCATTCTGCTGTTTACGGCTTCCTAGAAAAAAAGAGAAGGGACATCGAGATGGCTAAGATGGGTTTTTGATAAGCTCCTTGAAAAACGTACAAATTTCCTGGCTATTTGGCCATAAAAGAAGCCATCTTTTTGTCTCCTAAATCCGTTAGGCCAGTGTTCTGTTCCAAAGCCTTTATATATATACAGTTCTATACATGAAAATGGAAAATAATTGTTCCTTCTTCAGCACAAAACCTGACAATGAAAAGAGGGGATGGATCGACTCAGAAATGAGGGTATTTAATTATGAAAAAAGAAGATACATACAGGGTAGATGATATACAAGTTCTTGAGGGTTTAACCGCTGTAAGAAAGCGCCCTAGCATGTACATAGGCAGCACCGATGCCCGAGGCCTGCACCATCTGGTTTACGAGGTCGTGGACAACAGCATAGACGAGGCCATGGTTGGCTACTGTAAGAACATCAAGGTCGTTCTGCACGAGAATAGCAGCGTAACCGTGATAGACGACGGCAGGGGAATTCCTGTTGAGGTGCATTCAAATTACCAAAGACCGGGCGTTGAGATTGTGATGACCAAACTCCATGCAGGAGGAAAGTTCGATAAAAAGAGCTACAAGGTTTCTGGTGGTCTACACGGGGTAGGTGTCTCGGTTGTGAACGCCCTCTCGGAATGGCTGGAGGTCAGAATTTCAAGAAACGGCAAGTTGCATCTTCAAAGGTACGAAAAGGGCCTGCCTGCCAAAGACCTCGAGGTGACAGGGGAAGCCACAGAAACAGGCACCACGGTTACCTTCATGCCTGATAAGGAGATTTTCGGCGAGATAGAATTCAATTTCGATTCCATATCATCACGGTTGAGAGAACTTGCCTTTCTGAATAAAGGTGTGAAGATCAGCATAATAGATGATAGAAGTGGGAAGGAGAACATCTTTCAGTATGAAGGAGGGATAATCTCCTTCGTCCAGTACCTGAACCAGAACAAGAATATTCTCCACGAGGATGTGATATATTTCGAATCTGCGAGAGATGACGTTATAGTGGAGTTGGCGTTACAGTACAACGACGGCTATATGGACAACACGCACTCCTTTGCGAACAACATAAACACCATCGAGGGAGGAACCCACCTTTCCGGATTCAAAGGCGCGCTCACGAGAACCCTAAACGATTATGCAAGAAAAAATAAACTGATAAAAAACGATACTGACAAGTTGACTGGCGAGGACTGTAGAGAGGGATTGACTGCCATAATAAGCGTGAAATTGTCCGAGCCGCAGTTCGAGGGGCAGACCAAGACGAAGCTAGGTAACAGCGAGATAAAGGGTATTGTTGAATCCATCACCGGGGACAAGCTAGGAGAATTCTTCGAAGAGAACCCAAGAACGGCAAAGACCGTGATAGAGAAGGCGGTAATCGCCTCTCATGCCAGAGTCGCGGCCAGGAAGGCTAGGGAGTTAACCAGGAGAAAAACCGTTTTTGAGGGCAGTAACCTGCCGGGAAAACTGGCGGACTGCTCCGAGAAGGCGCCAGAAAAATGTGAGCTTTATCTCGTGGAGGGCGATTCTGCAGGAGGCTCGGCAAAGCAGGGCAGGGACAGAACTTTCCAGGCTATTTTGCCCTTGAGGGGAAAAATCCTCAATGTGGAGAAGGCCAGGTTGGACAAGATCTATAAAAACATGGAGATCCAGACATTGATCACGGCGATAGGAACCAATATCCGTGAGGACTTCGACATAAATCGGGCAAGATATCATAAGATCATAATAATGACGGATGCAGATGTTGACGGTGCGCATATCAGGACGTTGCTTCTCACGTTCTTTTACAGGTACATGGAGGAACTGATAACAGCTGGCTATATATACATCGCAAACCCCCCCTTATACCGATTGAAGAAGGGAAAAAAGGAGTGGTATGTTTACACCGAAGCCGAGAAGAACGAGAAGTTAAAGGAATTTGGGGAGGGTGGTGGTGTATCAATACAGCGGTACAAAGGTCTTGGAGAGATGAATCCCACACAGCTTTGGGAGACCACGATGAATCCCGAAACCAGGATCATAGTGAAAGTAACTCTGGAGGATGCCACCAATGCCGATTGGCTTTTTACCACCCTCATGGGAGAACAGGTGGAGGTACGAAGGGAGTTCATACAGGAGCATGCATTGGAGGTTATGAACCTGGATGTATAAATGATTAAATTAAATTTCAATGATGGGCGTGGGTCAAATAGCCACAAGTGATGAGTGGAGAAAATGGTTAAAGAGAAGGTAAGGATAAAGATAAAGGAACTTGTAGAGAGATACAAAAACCTCGAAAACACTAAAAGCGAAAAGCAAATGAGTGAAATCAGTGAGGCAAATGTCAGAGCCGATTTTATCGACCCTTTGTTTGAGGCTTTAGGCTGGAAGATAAAAGATCCTGATGAATATGATAGAGAGCATTATGTGCGGAAGGTCGGTCATGCAGACATCGCGCTAAAGTTGAAAAAAGAACCTGTGGTTTTCATCGAAGCAAAGAGGTTTGGGGCCATAGAGGATGTTAGCAAACGTGGTGAAGCAGATTGGATGGATGCAGAAAGGCAGGTTATGAACTATGCCCTAGGTAAGGGTATAAAATGGGCGATCCTCACCAACTTTGAGAAATTCAGGCTTTTCAATGCTTTTAATGGTTTTACTGTTCTCGATATAAAGGCCTATTGGGAATACGAAGAAAGGCTTGATGATATACTTTATTTAATGAGGGATTCGCTTGAGATAGGGCATATAGATAAGTTGGAAAGGAGAGAGGAACGACCAGATGTTGATTATAAGTTTTTGGAATCATTGAATAGATGGAGATTGAAGCTGGCGAATGACATATACTACAATAATTATGCAAATGAGGAACAATACAAAAACGCATTGAATGAGACCATTAAAAATGCTGAAAAGCTCACAGACCAAAGATTAAAGAAGTTTAAGATAGAGGTTGCTAATAAAAAATTATCAGAA
>JAZGAR010000231.1:0-9895 GCA_036475875.1 Thermoplasmata archaeon | reverse complement strand
GAGAAGATCGTAGAGGATACGAACGCGTATTACTGTCTCGAATGCGGTAAATGCACGGCTATCTGCCCGATATCAAGGATATTTGATGATTATTCTCCCCGATTCACTGTAGAGATGGCTTTAGAAGGATTGGGGCAGGATCTTGAGTTGGATAAGACCATTTGGACATGCTTGACATGCAATCGTTGTAGCGAAAGATGCCCTTCCACCGTAAAATACCCTGAGTTTATAAGGAGTGTCAGGGCAAAAGCTCGTTTGGCGGGTAATGTCGGGCAGTGTTCTTTCGCAGGGACATTACAATTACTTATGGAGCTCATGGCCAATCCAAGGCTCTCGCAGAATCGAACTGATTGGATTCCAAAGGATGCAAAAATATCTCAGAAGGGGGAGGTGTTATACTTCCTAGGTTGCCTTCCCTATCTCGATGTAATTTACAGTAATATCGGCGCAAACAGTTTGGATATTGCAAAAGGAGCCCTTCGCATCATGAATAAAGCAGGAATATCACCAGTAATAAAAAACGATGAGAGATGTTGCGGGCATGATCTTCTATGGACTGGGGACGTGGAGGGCTTTGAAAAACTCGCGAAACTGAATATCCAATATATAAATGGAACAAATGCAAAGACCGTGGTGACAACCTGTCCTGAGTGTTTTAGAACCTTGAAGAAGGACTATCCTGAATATGTAGGTAAACAAGATTTTGAGGTGGTTCACATCTCACAATTTATCGAGGATTTATTGGAGAAAGGTTCATTAAAATTAGATGATCAAAAACAGGATCCCTTAAAAATCACATATCACGATTCATGTAGGTTAGGAAGACATATGGGTGTATACGAATCTCCAAGAAATGTCCTTTCTAAATCCCCTGATATTGAGCTCATCGAGATGGAACGAAATAGAGAGAGCGGCATTTGCTGCGGGGTGTCCGCCTGGACCAACTGCAAAAATCATTCTAAACAGATGCAGATAGAAAGAATGATGGAAGCTAAAGCCACAGGAGCGGATGTACTGATGACCTCCTGCCCTAAATGCAAAATTCACTTGAAATGCTCTGTGCATAATGAGATCCCGGTGGAAAGGGGGAAGGTGGATATCGAGGTTTTAGATTTCACAGAAATAGTGGCTACGGCTCTAGGCTTGGGGGTTGGTGAGGATGACAAGTGATGTCCTGGTTATTGGAGGTGGAATCGCAGGCATTCAGGCATCCCTAGATCTTGCTGACAAAGGTTTGAAGGTTCATCTTGTAGAGAAGAAACCAAGTATTGGCGGTCGGATGGCTCAATTGGATAAAACATTTCCAACTAATGATTGCTCGATCTGTATACTCGCTCCAAAGATGGCGGATTTCCATGATCACGAAAATATTAACGTGATGACCTACTCAGAGGTGAAAGAGGTTAGAGGGAAAGCAGGCGATTTTCAAGTGCGAGTTCTTAAAAAAGCAAGATATGTTGATGTAGATAAGTGTACAGGATGCGGCGAATGTGCCCCGAAATGTCCGAAGAAACTTCCCAATGAATTCGACATGGGTTTGGGCATAAGAAAGGCCATTTATATACCATTTTTACAGGCTGTTCCCAAAAAGATGACCATAGACAAGGAAAATTGTATAATGCTGATAAAAGGGAAATGTGGGAATTGTAAGAAGGTCTGTCGTGCAGGGGCAATAAACTTCGAAGATAAAGATCTGATATTAGAGCTAAATGTGGGTGCGATAATTGTAGCTATTGGTTTTGATGTATACGATCCTACGAATATAACGGAATATGGTTACGGAAAATACGATAATGTGTACACAGCTATGGAATACGAGAGACTCATATGCGCCGCTGGTCCCACACAAGGGCATCTAAAAAGAAGGTCGGATGAAAAAAGACCTAAGAATATAGCCTTTATACAATGCGTTGGTTCTCGTGATCTATCCAGAAATCAACCATATTGCAGTAGAGTATGCTGTATGCATACAACAAAAGAGGCGATACTTGCGAAAGAACATTATCCTGACATTAAAAGCCTGGTATTTTACATGGACTTAAGAGCTCTTGGAAAGGGTTTTCAAGAGTATGTTGACAGAGCCAAAGAAGAATACGATGTAGAATATATCAGAGCAAAACCTGGTAATATAGAGGAGGACCCTGGGACAAAGAATCTTAGAATATGGTACGATGATACCATCGAGAGAAAGTTGAAATGCATTGAAGTTGAAATGGTGATATTGGCTACCACGTTGGTTCCGACCAAAAGCGGGAAAGAATTGGCAGGAGTCTTGGGGACCGAGATAGACGAGTACGGATTCTTTAAAAATGCGGATTTATTGTTTGCACCCATGGATACCAATGTTGAGGGCATATATATCGCAGGATATTGTCAGGCACCGATGGACATACCAGAGGCGGTGGCTCAGGCTTCAGGTGCTGCTGCAAGGGCTGCGGAAACGATTTCAATCAAAGGTTGATTTGAATGAATGATGATGAAATGAAAAAAGATGCAATTACCGAGCAAGAGAATATTGATAATCTCGTGCAAGAAGATGGCATTAGGATAGGCATCTTTATTTGCCATTGCGGGACAAATATCGCGGGCTGGATCGATGTGGAGAAGGTCGAAGAGTATGCAAAAAAATTGAAAAATGTGATCTATGTTAAGAGGAATCTTTACACCTGTGCCGATGACGGTTTATCATCCATTAGAAACGCGATAAAGGAACATCACTTAAACAGGGTAATAGTCGCCTCGTGCACTCCTCGCACACATGCACCATTGTTCAAAAGGAACTGTCAGGAGGCAGGACTCAACCCGTATCTCTTCGAGTTCGTGAACATCCGAGAACAGTGCTCGTGGGTTCATATGAATGAGCGGGAAAAGGCAACCGAAAAAGCAAAAGGATTGATCAGGATGGGTGTTGAAAGAGCCGCGTTATTGGAACCACAAGTTGAAGAAGAAATAGAGGTCATTCCTTCGGCCTTGGTTATTGGTGCCGGTATTGCAGGAATGACCGCCGCCCTTAGCCTGGCGAACCAGGGTTTTACCGTGCATATGATCGAGAAAAGAGAAAGAATTGGCGGGATGCTCAACGATTTGAATGTTTTGTTCCCGAGGATGATTAAAGCATCTGTTGCTATTCATGAGTTCGTCAAAAAGGTTGAGAATAACGGCAGAATTAATATTTACACTTCATCCAGAATGATCGCTCTTGAGGGATATGTTGGTAATTATGAGGCCACAATCAAGAGCGGGAAGAAGGAACAAAAACTCAAGATCGGAACGATAATCCTTGCGACTGGTGCAAACGTCTATGAACCGAAGGGCTTTTATGGTTATGGAGAACTGGATAATGTAATCACGCAAATGGAATTGGAAGGACTATTGAAGAATAAAAAAATAAAAGGTGTAAATGATATGGTCATGATCCAATGTGTCGGCGCTAGAGGACAAGATTTGGCATACTGTTCGAAGATTTGTTGTTCATGCGCCATAAAGAATGCGATCTTATTAAAAGAAGCGAATCCCAAAGTAGGAATCTCAATACTTCACAATGGTCTTCGGGTGTATGGTGTAGAATATGAAAAACTGTATAGGAATGCAAGGGAGAAAGGGATCAGATTCAAAAAATATTCACCTGAAAAGAGACCCAAGGTCGTTAAAGGAGACCCATTGGCCATTAAATTCTATCACGAGCTGCTTGGTAGAGAGGTAGAATATAGGGCAGATTATGTTGTATTATCAACTCCCTTGATTCAACAACCTGATGGGGAAGAATTGTCAAAGATGCTCAAGGTTCCATTAGGCCAGGACAAATTCTTTTTGGAGGCACATGTGAAACTTAGACCTTTGGATTTTGCTACTGATGGAATATATTTATGCGGAACCGCTCATGCCCCTGCAGATATTGCTGAAAGTGTCGCTCAGGCGTATGGGGCGGCTTCAAGAGCGGCTATTCCTTTGAAAAATGGTGTGATTCGTGCAGAGGCCATAACTTCTGTCATTGATACGGATAAATGCAGTCAATGCACAACCTGTGAATGGGTTTGTCCTTATGGTGCCATAAGAAAAGTAGAAATCGATGAGAAAGTCACAAAAATACAGGTAATTGCGGCTTCATGTAAGGGGTGTGGTGCATGCGCTTCAGTATGCCCTGAGAGAGCGATTTCCATGAGAAACTTCACTGATGAGCAGTTGATAGTCCAAGCCAAGGCAGGACTCGTAGAGGTGGTATGACGGACGAAAAAACAAGAGAGATAAACAACGCGAATGCAGACATCATTGCCAAAAATGTGGAAAAATTCACGAAAGATAAAAATAAAATAGAGGAAAAAAAGGAAGAACCCTCCTTCGAGGCACAAACAGACACGTACAGCCCTCGAATCATAGGATTCCTCTGCAATTGGTGCACTTATGCTGGTGCTGATCTGGCAGGTGTATCGAGATACCAGTATCCTACCGAAATCAAGATAATAAGGGTAATGTGCTCCACCAGGATGGACCCTGTGATAATATTGGAAACCCTACACAATGGGGCGGACGGCATATTTATCGGCGGGTGTCACTTGGGTGATTGCCATTATATAACAGGAAATTACCACACGATGCACAAGTTGGATATGACCAAGCAACTCATTGAGATGGCTGGGTTGGATAAGAGCAGAGTTAAATTGGAATGGATTTCCGCATCTGAAGGCCAAAGGTTTGCCAATTTAGTTAGGGATTTTATAGACGAGATTAGACGATTAGGGCCATCACCGATATCCGCCTCTTTAAGGGAAGATGAAAGGGACGAGAAGATACTTAAGACCATAAAGATCGCTAAGAACGCTGCTATGAGCTTTAGGCTGAGATCCGTGGTTGCAAGGATCAGAAGGAGTGTTGACGAGGGTAATGTATACGGAGAAAAGGTGCCTTTGGAAAAACTCCAACAATTGATGAGCCAGCTCATTCGAGAAGAATATATTCGTTCTGGAATACTTCTGACCGTAGAGGAAAATCCCAAAACCGTGGAGGAAATCGCGGATGAGATAAATATACCTACCGAAATCATATTCAGGAACATAGCAAGACTATGGAAAAAACAGGTCGTCCTGCCCTCAGGGCATAAAGGTCTGTCTCCGACCTATTTGGGAGGGATTAAATGAGAAAATATGCACTGTTTTTGGGTTGTATTGCCCCTGCAAACGCGTTAGGATATGATATATCCACAAGGAAGGTTGCAAAGGCCTTGGAAATTGAGTTGGTGGATTTGAATTTCAGTTGTTGTGGATTTCCCATATTAGGTGTGAAACACGAAACCTCATTGCTGTTGGCTGCACGAAATTTAGCAATTGCGGAAAAGGAAGGCCTGGATATATTGACAATATGCGGCGCTTGCAGTTTTGTGCTATCCAAGGTTCAAAAGCGTTATGAGCAGGACAAGGCCGAGAAGATCAACCTCGCCCTAAACAAACTGGGACTCGATTATCAAGGCAGTATAAAGGTCAAACATTTCGCCAGAATGCTTTATGAGGATTATGGTCCCCAGAAACTGAGGAAGGCTGTAAAGCGGAGTTTGAATAACTTGCGATTGGCTGTTCACTATGGATGCTACTATCATAAACCCTCTGATGTATATGATTATTTTGAGGATCCCGATTCACCCATCTCATTGGATAAGTTGGTATCGGTCACAGGAGCGACTTCCATCGAGTATGATGAAAAAATGCAGTGCTGCGGTGGAGCCTTATTAGGTATCGAAGAACAGAAATCATTGACGATGAGCATGGAGAAATTAGAGCATGTGAAGGAAGCGAAGGCCGACGCCATGGTGATAGTCTGTCCTTTCTGTGGAGTACTTTATGATTCCTGTCAAAGGGATATCGAGAAGAAGTTCAATAAAAGTTTCAAAATCCCAGTGCTCTACTATACCCAGGTGTTGGGTTTAGCGTTGGGACTCGAAGCGAAATCTCTTGCTTTAGATAAGAACTTCGTTAGAACAGATGCGTTGTTAGGAAAGATTTGAGTATAAAATGACGAATTTAGGCAAATTTGTAGCGAAATTAATATATATGCTTAAAAAGATATATCTGATGGATTAGGAAAAAAGGGGATGGCTATGTCCGAAAATGAAGCAAAAGAAATCACATCTAAGGAATTGGATTTTAACTTCAAATATGAAATCACTAGGGAACCTGGTGGCGAGAATTTTATGCGATGCTTTCAATGCGGAACCTGCACGGGAGGATGTCCGATCCATAGCATCGATCCAGAGTACAATTGTCGCAGGATAATTAGAATGGCGTTGCTTGGGCTAAGAGAGGAGGTCTTAAGAAGTAAGTTCATATGGTTCTGTTCCACATGCTATACCTGCTACGAACGCTGTCCACAGGATGTCAAGATTACGGAGGTCATGAATGTCTTGAAAAACATCGCTGTGAGGGAGGGTTACATACATCCAAGCTTCCGAGTCCAATTGGAGGCCCTGGAGAAATACGGCAGACTCATAGAGATTTCCGAGTTTGAGGAGAGGATTCGTGCGAAGGCGGGCCTAAGTCCTATTTTGGACAGTTCGGAGGAGGTTAAGAAGATCTTTAAGATTACCGCTATTGACAAGGTGGTTCAAAAATGAGGAAGGCGATTTTCCTGGGATGTACTGTTCCAGTGAGAGCTCTTAACTACGATATGTCCACACGAAAGGTAGCGGAGACCTTTGATGTGGAATTGGAAGACCTGCCCTTTACTTGTTGCGGCTATCCATTATCATCGGTGCATAGAATCACCTCCGTGACCATGGCGGCGGTGAATCTAAGCAAAGCCGAGCAGAATAATCTGGATATCATTACGATTTGTAGTGCCTGCACAACCATCTTAACAAAAGTGAACAAAATGCTAAAAGAGGACAAAGAACAGAGAAAGAAGATAAATACCCTCATCGAGCCTCTTGGTTATGAATTCAAAGGTACAATTGAAGTGAAGCATTTCATGCGCTTTCTGGTGGAAGATATCGGCATTCAACGGATTGAGGAAAAGATTAAGAACAATCTTGATGGCATAAAGATCGCTCCCATTTACGGATGTCACTATTTGAAACCGTCCGAGATTTACGGCTCATTCGATGATCCAGAAAGACCTGAAACTTTGGACAAATTAATCGGTGCCACAGGTGCAAGCCCGATAGATTTCGAGGGAAAGAACCTCTGTTGTGGTGGTGCGATACTTGGTGTTGATGAGACCACTTCCCTTACAATGACAAAAGAGATATTGGACGGAGTGAAGAAACATGAACCTGATGCAATGGCGCTGCTGTGTCCATTCTGTAGTATCATGTTCGATGAGTATCAACCTTCTATAGGTGAAGGATTCGGGACGGAGTATAACATACCTGCTTTGTTTTACCCACAGTTATTGGGTTTGGCTCTTGGTTATGATCCAAAAACCTTGGGAATAAACAAAAATAAAGTAAAAGCCAAAAAATTGCTAAAGAAGATCTTAGGTGAGTAGAATTGAAAGGAGCATTGGTGATAGGCGGAGGCATTGCTGGAATCCAGGCGTCTTTAGATCTTGCCAATTCAGGTATTAAAGTATATCTGGTGGAACGCTCGCCCAGTTTGGGTGGGAGAATGGCACAGCTTGATAAAACCTTTCCAACGAACGACTGCGCCATGTGCATCCTTTCACCAAAACTTGTGGAAGTTGCCCGTCATCCAAATATTGAATTGTATACTTTATCCGAAGTTACTAATTTAGAAGGCGAGAAAGGGGATTTTTTGGTGACGATACAGAAACATCCTCGTTATGTGGATGAAAATAAATGTGTAGGGTGTGGAGCATGTGCAGAGAAGTGCCCTGTGAAGATGCCGAACGAGTTCGATATAGACCTTGCCATTAGAAAGGCGATTTATGTCCCATTTCCTCAAGCGGTTCCTTTAAAGTACACCATCGACAATAGGAATTGCCTATATTTCAAGCTGAGGAAGAAACCAATCATAGATAAAAAGGGAAGGTGCATGCTTTGTGTCAAGCAGTGTGAAGCGGAGGCTATAGATCATGAGATGAAACCAACAGAGCATTACCTGAAAGTAGGAGCCATAATTGTTGCCACTGGTTTCGATCTCATAGATCCAAAAATAAGGAGTGAGTATGGATACGGTATATTCGAGAACGTCTTAACCTCTCTTCAGTTCGAACGTTTACTTTCTGCCTCTGGGCCCACCAATGGGAAGGTTGTGAGGCCATCAGATAACATGCCTCCGAGAAACATAAGCTTTGTTCAATGTTTCGGTTCCAGAGATCATCATAGGGGTTGCAAGTACTGCTCAAGGGTTTGTTGCATGTACACCATGAAAGAAGCTATGCTGGCCAAGGAGCACGACAGCTCTATCGAAAACATCTCTATCTTCTACATAGATATCAGAGCGTATGGTAAAGGGTTTGAGGACTATTTTAGCAGGGCAAAAAAAGATATGAATTTCTATCGCGGCAGGCCTGCGAAAATCAGTGAGGATGCTATTACGAAGGATATCCTCATTCGGGTTGAGAACACCGAAACGGGACAAACAGAGAGGATAAGGACCAACCTGCTCGTGCTCTCTCCAGCTATTGTACCGTCTGAAGGCACCGGGGAACTTGCCCGAGTATTAGGTGTACAATTGGATGAAAACGGATTTGTTAAAAGTAGTGGCCATGGGGACTTGAGGACGTCGAGAGACGGCATATTCGTGTGCGGGGCTATCGAGGCTCCCAAGGATATTCCTGACACGGTGGCTCAGGCATCGGGTGCGGCCGTCAAAGCGATGCAACAGTTACTTAAATATAGGATTTTCGAGGGCGAAGAAGAACGAGGAGAAGAGAAATTCGATGTACTCGGCGAGCCGAGAATAGGGGTATTCGTTTGTCATTGCGGGACCAACATAGCAGGGGTGGTGGATGTGAAAGATGTGGTGAAATACGCCAAAACGTTACCCAATGTGGTATATGCCTCAAACCACACTTACACTTGCTCTGACGATTCCCAAAAGAATATTAAGGAGACCATAGAGAAGGAAAATTTGAATCGTGTTGTAGTTGCCGCCTGCTCCCCAAGAACCCATGAACCGATCTTCAGAGACACCTGTGAGAAGGCGGGTATAAATCCTTATCTTTTCGAGATGGCGAACATTCGTGACCAGTGCTCATGGATTCACAGCCAGGAAAAAGAGGAAGCCACAGCCAAGTCAAAGGACCTGGTGCGAATGGCTGTAGCTCGTGCGAAACTTCTTCAGCCCTTAAAATCCTCGGAATTGGAGGTCACTAGGGAGGCTTTGGTCATAGGTGGCGGGATAGCCGGGATATCAGGTGCTTTGGATCTTTCCAGACAGGGTTTTAAAGTCCATCTCATCGAAAAAACACCGTTTTTAGGAGGCCGGGTGGCTGAGCGATCCATTCTCAGCCCGTGGGAAGTTGAACCAGCTCAGTTTCTTGAAGAAAAATATCAGGCATTGCACGATGATTCCAACATAAATATCTATCTCAATACAGAGCTTTCAGACATCAAAGGTTTTATCGGAAATTTCGAAGGAACGCTACGAATAAACCCAACAGGTGTAAACGAAAACTGCAATGCCTGTGGAGAATGTGAAAAGGTTTGTCCAAAAGAAGTGGATTTTGTATTTAACCTTGTAATCCTGGAAAGAAAGGCCATTTATTGGAAAAAGAACACCTACCCAACAAGGTATACAATCGATTTTGAAAGCTGCGATCGCTGTGGAAAATGCGAGAAGGTGTGTAAACGAAATGCCATAGATTTGAATTCAGAGAGCAAGAATTTGAATATTAAAGTAGGAACGATCATTTTAGCCATCGGCTCTGACCTCTACGAGCCTGAGAACGACGAATTTGGTTATGAAAAAATATCCCCTACTGAAAAAGATAGGGTGATAACGAA
>JAZGAR010000230.1:0-2558 GCA_036475875.1 Thermoplasmata archaeon | reverse complement strand
CCTCACCTGGGATCTTGATGAAGGTATACCCTCAGCCATAATAGACCGGAAAACCATTTATAATGCGGTTATGAATCTGATTTCAAATGCCATCGATGCCTGTATTGACTATGAATACGAATCCGGGGATCATCAATGGGTGAAGGTAAGAACTTACCTGGAAATGGACAATGGCCATGTCTGTATTGAAGTTAAAGACAATGGGGGAGGGATAAGCGGTGAACTTAAGGAAAGGATTTTTTCCCCATTTTTCTCCACGAAGTCCAATAAGGGAACCGGATTGGGATTGGCTATCACGATGAAAATCATCCGCGAGCATGATGGAACACTCCTTTTGGATACTTTACCGGGCCAGGGTTCCACATTCACTATCAAACTGCCAGTTATCCGGCAAGAAGAAGATAATAAAAATTGAAATGGGTAGCCTTTAACATTTGACGGATGCCCTGGAAAGGTGTTAAGTTTATACTGTGACTATATGAAATAACTACCTATTACAGGATTAGCAAGATATTACAGGTTAGAAATTGAGGATACCTTAATCTGGACAATCCTGTGTCAGCCTATAAAAAAATATCACTTAAGGGAGGACAAAAGAATGGCGAAAAATGTGTTAATTGTTGACGACGACCAGGGGACCCAGAAGTACATCTCAACCGTCTTGCGGGAGAATGGTTACGAACCCCATTCCGCTTATGACGGAAAAGAAGGGCTAGAAAAACTCCAAGAAATAAAACCTGACCTTCTTGTATTGGACGTTATGATGCCCAAAAAGACCGGTTTTACCCTCTTCAAACAGATTAAACGAGACGATGGACTTAAAAATATCCCTGTAATCATGCTGACCTCAATCAGTCAGGTAACTGATGTGGATATGAAGGAAGAAGGTAAGGGCGATACATTCTCAGAAATAAAGGAAGTCTTCGCTGATAACCTCGGGAAGATGGTTGAGACTCATCGGTCTACCGGGGAGGTCAAACCGGAAATATTTCTTGACAAGCCCATAGAACCAGATACCTTAATCGATGCGGTAAGAAAGCTGATCGGAGATGCGTGACTCTTTTATACGCCCACCACTAAAGGAATCCTTGAGCAGATGACGCAGGAAGTTTCCATACCCCTTGCATTTATGGGGGGCTTCTTGTCATTTGTATCACACTGTGTCTTGCCCCTTGTACCATCATACATATCCTTTGTCACCGGCATTTCGTTTGAAGAGCTCTCGAGAGAAGAGGGCGCGAAGGATCTAAAGAGGATAATCCTCTTTAACTCCTTTATATTCGTACTGGGTTTCTCCACGTTCTTTGTGGTTATCTTGGGGGCTTCGGCCCAGCTCTTCGGGCAGATCTTTGTGGAATACCAGGACATGATAAGGAAAATAGGTGGGCTGGTCCTAATCCTTCTCGGTATTCACATTATAGGTATTGTAAATATAGGTTTACTCCAGCGGGACAAAAGATTCCATTTTTTCAGGAAGAAGCCCACTGGCCTTTTGGGTTCATTTCTTGTGGGCGTTGGGTTTGCTGCGGGCTGGACCCCTTGTATCGGCCCCATACTCTCGATGATATTTACCATGGCGATGACCTCCGAGTCCTCTTGGGCCGGTGTTTTACTCTTTGTCTCTTATTCCATGGGGCTTGCGATACCTTTTATGCTTACCTCCCTAGGTATCAACACCTTTCTCAGGTACTTCCAGAGACTGAGAAAACATATGAGGGTCATATCGATTGTAACCGGGGTCTTGCTAATAGTAACCGGGGTCTTGATATTTTTTAATTCCTTTTCTATTATTTCAGGGTATTTTAACGCTATTCTCCCGAGTGTAGGGTAATTTAACTTCTCGGAATTTCCTCCTCCCCCACCTTATTTTTGAGCCTCTGAAGTTCTTGCTCGATTCGGCTTTGCTTCCTCCACCTGGGTTTGGGATCAGTAAGTTAACAAATCCGCGTAATGCAGCGCCAGTCGGGCCGTTTCACGATTTGTCAAAAATCGGCATGTGCCTGCGTTTCTGAGGGTGATTTTTGGATCTTTTCCAGCCCAATGACAAGCTTGGGAGTTGAGACATCAAGAACTTTCAATAGGTTACGAGTTTTTGCCGAGATTTCATTCCTGCGGAAAAACCTGTATTCTGGCGTAAGAAATTCTGAAATTTGCAGTTCCTCCAACTTGCGGCGAATCCTGCTCCAAGGTTCCCCGCAACTGATCTCTGCAACGCGTTCGATGACCAAGGCTAAGATGCAGATCTTCACATGAGTTTCAATGCGGCGAGGGACCCAATGAAACGTGGGGGTCGTCTTGATTTGAGTCCGTTTCAGTGAGCGAAAACAGCGTTCGATGACCATCAGCCCTTTATATCCACAGGCTGCATCCTCAATACTGATGGTATCATCATGGGTCTCAAGAACCCATTTGCCATCATACTTTTCCGCCTTGCGGATACTTTTGCGGTCAATCCGGATATTGTTGCTCTTTGTTATAGTCAAGTACCGCTTATAGCGGAGAGATGCCAGAAGCTCGATGGCCCATTGGGCGGTGGCTTGCCTGCTGGGGTGTCTTTC
>JAZGAR010000229.1:0-2937 GCA_036475875.1 Thermoplasmata archaeon | reverse complement strand
TTACCTTCGGATTCTAAATCAAAGTGGCTGGCAGGAAACCCATATCTTTCAGGCGCCACTCTCCTCAGAGCGTTTTAAGGCAAATGTAGTATCTGCCATGCAAAAGAAAAAAATAATCGGTGTAACCAGCAGGTACGTCATCATTTCAAAGAAAAAATAGCATGTCAAGGACTGGACCCAAGTCTCCCTCTCAGGATAGGTAAGGCTTATGGCCATATGATAATCGCTCTGTGTTATGTAAGAGCTGCAAAAGCCGTGATTCCCGATAGAGATCGGGAGCACGGCTTTTTTGCTTTTAACATAGGTCCCGCACGGGGATTCATCCAATATTGTTTCCTTGGCGTGAACACTTCGGCCGTTGTTCGGGCTGCCAATTCTGAGGATCTGTCTGAAATTGATAGCTATTCATGATTCCACCCGGAACCAACGTTACCCTACCCTTCATAATGCTAGTTTACTATGGAAAGGCCTTTGAAGATTGAATATCCATCATCCAGGGCTAAACCATACTGGTCTCTGAGAGAGATCTTGGATTAATGATTAATAACACCATTGGAAAGCTTTCTGGGGGTGGTCTGGGTAACGATTAATAGCAGAATCATGCACTATTCCCTCAATTGCGAAAAACACAATATGTTGAAAACCAACTTGGTTTAAATGCATTGAGACGATAGATCTAAAATTGTTATCTGTCTAATTCATCTCTGACAGCGAGCCCAATTTTTTGTAACAAAAATGGCTTTTTCACATAGGCCCCTGCACCCAATCTTTGGGCCTCTTTTACACGCTCTGTTTCAGCAAATCCACTCACTATTATTGCCTTTTGGTTTGGGTGGAATTCAAGGATCCTCTTATACGTCTCATATCCATCAATTCCAGGGTCCATGATCATATCTAAGACCAGAAGATCCGCTGAATTCTCTTTCATGTAATCAACCGCCTCCTCACCACTTGAAACCAATCTGACAAAATAGCCCAATCTCTTTAGCATCCTGGAGGCTACCTCTCTTTGCTCTTCCACATCATCTATAACCAAGACGGACTCTCCCTTTCCCATGTATTCCTCAATGGATACGAGGGATTTGTCTTTGGGTAGCTCTTTTCTTGTTACAGGGAAGTAGAGGGTGAATGCAGTTCCTTTTCCTTTAGTGCTTTCAATATCAATATAACCTCTATGGTCTTTTACAGTTCCCCACACTACTGCCATGCCCAATCCGGTTCCGCTTCTTCCCATCACTTTTTTTGTGTAGAATGGCTCAAATATCCGCTCTCTATCCTTTTCAGAGATACCCACTCCGGTATCAGAGACTCTAAGGACAACATAATCACCCTCTTTCACATGGTCATAGCCTCTTATTGGCCTATCGATATATTGGTTTTCTGTGGATATGGAGATCTTTCCACCTTCGGGCATGGCCTCAGCTGCATTAGATACTAAATTCATAACCGTTTTAGATAGATGAACGGGGGAGCCCAAGATATTTAGGAGATCCTCTTCAAGGTTGCTCTCCATCTGGGCATTAGGATGAAAATCTCCTAGTTTTTCGTACTCTGGAGATATTAGATACTCAGCTATAATACTATTGAGGTTCGCCACTTCTGTAACAGCTACCCCTCTTCTTGCCAGGGTCAAAAGATCCTGCACAATTGTGGCAGATTTGTTACCTGATTTTTGTATTGTTCCAACAGACTTTTTCATTTTCAACAATGGTCCTCTTAACGGATTCTCTTCCCCCACTTTTCCCAGCATTTCATCAATTTCCATATTCATTAATTCAGGATAACTTACAAGACCAGCCAGGATGTTATTTAGATCATGGGCCACCCCTCCTGCAAGGGTTCCGATGGCCTCCATCTTTTGTGCCCTTTGGAGTTGGGCTTCAAGCATCACTCGCTCCTCCTGCGCCCGCTTGCGCTCCTGAAGGAGATCATCAAGGTCATTCTTGAGGACTGATATGGCATCAAAGACATGCATGAAAGGATGGGAAGGATCTACCTCCTTGCTATAGTCAAACCCGTCAGTCTCCCAGTCGATACTCCCTAAAAAATGGAGCAACTCATCAACGTATTGCTGGGTCTGATCAGATGCAAGGGGTTCCCTGGTAGCATCTCTGGATGCAGGCAGGGGAGAGGGTTTTATGCCTTTGGACCTTTCTTCGGCTATGAGTTTCAAGGCACTATCTAAATCCTTGACCATTCGGACCGGAAAGGGTGCCAATGGGCTGGCTATATTGATTGCCGCCCTCAAAAACCTGTTGGCCCCGTAAAAGATGTACATCCTGAAAGGATAATCCTTATACCACTGTATCACATAGTTATAATAGAGCTTGCGAGCCTTCCTGCTTCCCTTGACTTCTGCCGCTCCGCCGACGAAATAGTAGGATCCTTTCGGCAATGGCTTGGAGTTTATTACCTTCTCTTGCATCCTAAAGATGGGGGCAACATGCTCTTCTTCCAGGGATCCGCTTGTATCCGCATGGAAAATATGGCCATCGATGATCTCAAATCGTGCTGAAAAACTGTCCAATTGAAGATACCAACCGTCATTGGTGACAACCTCATGGGACAGTCCCTCCTTTGTAAAGACCGCAGATGGTTGGGATGTGACGTTGACAAGAGCATCATCTGGCTGAGATTTGACAGTTGATAGCATTTTAAGGGCAAGCTTGACCGCTTCCGAATAATCCTTAACTATATGCACATCAAACTTGACGATATTGAGCCGCTTGCCGAGCTTGATACTCATCTTGAACATTGGTGAAGCACCAAAGAAGATCACACCCAGAAGTCGGTGCTCACGTTTTTTCATATTGTCGATAAAGTATTTACGTGCCTCAAGGGAAGTGCTAAGGACATTGGAAAAGTCTTCTATATGAACATAGGGACGGCCTGCGGCAATGTCGTCAGTCAAAATCCTATTGGTTAACCTGAAGGCAT
>JAZGAR010000228.1:0-5042 GCA_036475875.1 Thermoplasmata archaeon | reverse complement strand
ATAGTCGCGATTGCTATATGCTGTGCGTCCGCAATCTTGTTCTCATCCATAACACCCTCAGATATGTATTCTCTTGCCAATGCCGTAGCCTCTTTGGTCAGCTCGACATATTCTATATTTTCTTCTGGAATTTCTTTGAGCACATTCTGCACATCGCCAGGTGCCCTTTTCAATTCGAGTTTGGT
This sequence comes from Thermoplasmata archaeon, assembly GCA_036475875.1. Taxonomy (GTDB): domain Archaea; phylum Thermoplasmatota; class Thermoplasmata. The sequence goes on along the minus strand of JAZGAR010000228.1, from coordinate 4,857 downwards.
AATCTCAGAGACGACTGCTCTTAGTTCACCGTTCTTAAATCTCTCAATAAGCATTGTTGAGGCTTCTTTGAACTGCTCATCTAAGCATCCACCAATAACAGATGTATCTATATATATTCTGAACCTGTGTATCATCATGATCTCCCTATGTTTTTATTCAATATATATACATGTCGCTATTTCTTTACACACAAACTTCGGCATAGGGAGCCGTTTGAGAAGGTTCAAGCAAAATTAGAAGAGAAACACGATTTTGGGCCTTCAAAATATTACAACAAATAGATAGAGAAATACCGCTATGAACTGCATTGGGGGAATAATACCGATAACCCAGTAATTCAGGAATACCTGACGAAAAAAGCCGAGATGCCAGAATGTCCACGATGCGGTAAAAATATGTATTTCTCCAAATGGGGAAAACACCATTCCCCGACGGCAGGGGAATTACAACAATACTACTGCAATCCCTGTAACTATGAGTTTATGTTGTTCCCGGAATTACCACCTAGGACAGACGTTGTGAAATGTCCCAAATGCGGTGTAAGGAAGCATGTTAGGAAAGAGGGTATATACCACAACAAAACTCATGGTATCGACATTCAGAAATACCACTGCAAGAAATGTAATTACTGTTTCCAGATAAGCCCTAAGTGATTTCAAGGTGCTAGGCCCACATGTCCAAAATGCAATAGTAGCAAGATCCTTCGGAACCCAATTTACTGCGGTTATCTCAGATGGGATGGGATAGTTTACGAGAACAGGCATAAGGCCATCATTAGCGTTGAGGATTACAACACTGCTCAGCAATTGTCGTATGATAATACCAGGAATTATAAGTTGAGGAGAGAACCTTGCTTTATCGGAGAATAAAGTGTTTCAGGCGACCAGGATCTTGGTATCATATTTTTAGTGACTGGCTCCCTCAATCCCCACACACATTTACCAGGGCATTTTTTACAGCTCCCCAGGGGTCCATTTCAATACCAAAGTGCATAACCTTGCTTGAATGTTGCAATTACTGTAGGTAATGGCAATAATATCCCTCTAAGGCTCAAAGTGTATCAAGCTACGCTGCTCGTCACTTTCGTCATGTTGGAGAACATCAACAATATGATACCAACTAGTAGAGCAACAGCACCTATTATGACCGCAGACCAATCCCATGGCCCGTAGACTGACCAGCTCGTCTCATTGACGAACACCTTCACGGTATTATGAACCATCGATCCCAATGAGATGAAAAGTCCAATGAACAACACTATGAGCCCTGCAAGAAAGGTAACAGGTCCGCCTGGAGGCTCAGGCACTTTTGCCGAGGTTTTCCCCTTCCCTTCTGTCAGGCTCTGGGCCGTATCCAGGCATTTTTTCGCTTCTTCTCTCTTTCCCAACTTTACGAGCAGCTCCCCTTTATTTACCCATCCAGTTGTGTAATTGGGATCCAAATCTAAGGCTTTGTTGTGGCAGGTGATAGCCTCATCTGTCCTTCCCAGGTTGAAAAGGACATTCCCTTTATTTACCCAGGCTACGGTATCTTTGGGATCGATTTTCAACGCCCTATTATGGTTTCTCAGAGCCTCCTTTAGGATATCCTCGTCATGAGAGATCATTCTCAAGGCAAGACCCTTGCACATCCACGCCTTTTTTGACCTTCTGTCGATTTTAAGTGCTTTTTCGTACTTTTTTATTGCTTCCTTGTATCCCTCTGGGTTATCTAAACGACACAGGGCATCTCCCTTTGAGATATTTACGTTCGCGGTTACATAAAGCAGAACAATAACCACAAAACCGATAAGACCTATGTTGATCATCATCCCTATTTCCAAACTATGAATCTTTGACACGTCTTGCCATAAACCAGTGATGATAAAGAATGATAGCATTAAAACAGCGGTGATTATCAACACGAATTCGACTAACCTACCGGACATCGCACCGAACTTTGCAATTTCCTCCAAAGAGGGATCAAATTCCGGCTTTCCCATCATAGCCTTTTTCCTGCCCTTTTCTTTCATAGGCTCACCCCTTTGATTTCCATATCCATACAACCTATTTCGGAGTTAGTTTGCTCTGCTGCTGTTTTTGCTCTTTTTTTCTGTTTTGATACCCTGCGTTTTATAACTATGAAAAGCGCCAACAGTCCAAAGATCGGGATGAATATTTCTTGGAATTCTGGGATTTGCAGCTCGCCCCATGAATCGGTATTGCCTGATGGTTCATCAATTGCTCCATCAGGCCATTCTTCGTAGGCTGCACCTGCATCGAGCACAATCACCGCGAAACCGATTTTTTCATGGCCCTCGTCAAATTCTCCAGCATCGTTTAATGTACTCCTAGGAATTTGTGCTTCATATTCCATTCCCACTTCGATTTCCAAATTCTCCTCCATTAAATGATCTGCGGGAAGTGCTTCCCCGAAGGGCGGCCATCCAGATGGGGTCCCCTCATACCATTCATCGAACCAAATACCTACATATCTCGTTTGTATCTTCTTGTCATAGGAATCATCCACCCCATCATTTGCATGATCTGTTTCAAAATAGATGGCACATATGTCATTCATATCTTCACTTGTATCCGCTGTTGTGACGGCGAAGTAAACGTTGGTGGCATCCATTTTGACATAAACAGTCAAGTCGCCATTAGTCACCGAGTTTGCATCAGACCATTCGTCCGCCTGATAATCTCCGTCAATGGTTGGTGTGGTGCCAGTTTTGCATACCAATGTATCACCACTATACCTCGTTCCTCTCAAAATTATCCTCGGTAATCCCCTTGAGACCTCTTCAGTTGAATAATCCTCTTTGCTCTTACTCCAATCCGTGGTCTGGAAGTACACCTTGAAATGCCCTGTTATGCCCAAATCGCTCCTCGAAACCTGCGTTTCCAAGCGTGAAGTGTCAGTTCCTGCATCGATGCTGCTCTCATCAAGCCAATTCCATTCGAAGAGAGATGAGCCATGAAAACTCAGATGCTTTTTGAAGGTTATCTCGCCATATTTACCCTTGATCTCAATAAGATAATCAGCACCAATATCTCCTATGGAATAGCCTGTAGTTGACACATTATCGCTGTCTATGTAAATGTAGGCTACATCCTCTCCTGTTCTTGGTGGGGATTCTGGGGCGGGTGGTGCTGGGCCTGGTTCCCCAGGTCCACCAGGTTCGCCAGGTTCTTGGGGCAAAGGCACGGAAGCATCATTCCAATAGGGCACAGCCGTTCCCAATAATATCTCGCCGTCAACCCTTAAAAAGAACGAAACCATCTCAGAGGTATTGGAGATACCGTACTCGATTATGTCTAAGTTTTTGTTATCAACATCACCTGCGTTATCTTCTCTCACATCCTTATCTTCCCAATCAGCAAATGCGCCATCAACCATAACTTCACCGGGCACAGAACCTATGTAGCTGTTGTCGTTGAGGCCTGAGGCGGTTGATAACCTCTCCAATGATATGGTACCTTTGCTTGTAACTATATCGTGATTGTTCTCGATCTTGAAGCCTATAGTGTTCTCAGCAACTGCATTCCTGCTTATATCAATAACGATGTATAGAGTGCGAGTTTGGCCCTCAGATAAGGACAGCTCAGGTTGAAATGCCACTCTGCCATAACCCATCGTTTCAACCGCGACTAAATTACCGTTCTCGTCTTCAAGTCTTATCCCTGACACATCGAAATCGCTTCCTACACCTGTTCTTGTAACTGTTAGCTCGCTCAAAGATATATCAGAGTTCAAGGCCTTTAGCTCCAGTCTAAGCAGCCTATTACCATTACCACTTATCACATCTTCACCCACCCCCTGCTGCTTTACATGTAGAATTCCTTTCTCGCTACCTATCACAGTATCTGAGAAGTCGTCAAATCTATCCCAGCTCTGCATATAAAATAGAACATCCATTTCCTCTTGATTATGAAAATATAACGCACTATAAGACACCTGTACCTCCAGCTCTGAGCCTGTTGCAGCTGTGGAAACAGTTCCTATCACCTGCCAAAGATTCCAATCCTGAGTATTAGAGGTATATGAATAAAGGTTTTGATAATATATCTCACCCTGCCAACCCTCAACTTTGGCCATGTAATCTGCACCGATACCGCGTATCTGATAGCCGGAAGAGTGTTCTTGGTCTGTATCTATGAAAATGTAGGCTGTATCCACCTTTCTTCCAAGCCCTTCAGGCTGCCCTTCCATCATATTACCTTCCACTTCTAGATAGAAGGAAATAACCCCGACCTCTTTATAGACTCGATATGCGATTATGTCAACGTTTGGATTGAAAGCTGTGCCTTCCTGAGTGTCTGAACTCGATTCTATGTCTTTCCAATCACCGAACTCGCCATCAATATTCACCCCCATCTCTGGTGTTTCCCGAAGCATGTTTAGAATTTGCGGAAATAATATAATAATGATTACAATAATAGGCACGACGATAAGCCTGAGATTCCGATGCTTGGCGGCTAATGCCCCTCGCTCCCTAACTAAACCGTTTATTATGCCGTTACCGTTGGTGATACCGTTTGTTATCCCTCTTCTTATCGCTCTAAGGCCGTTTGTCAGTCCGTTTGTCAAGCCGTTTGTGAGACCATTTATCAGACCAGCGCTAAGATCTAGTCTCTTTCTTCTCATCCTCTGACCATTTATCAGGCCGTTAGTCAAGCCTTTTGTCAATCCTCTCCTAGGCCTCCTCATCCCGTTGATTTGACCGTTTATGATACCGTTTATCAAACCGTTGGTGAGCCCTCGTCTTCTTGTTTTTATCCCATTGGTTAGGTCATTTGTTAACCCTTCTCTTCTTCTTTTTGATTCCCCTTTTGGTCTTGTGGCCACCAAACTTACTTGGTCTTTTGATATAGCTG
>JAZGAR010000227.1:0-7908 GCA_036475875.1 Thermoplasmata archaeon | reverse complement strand
ATTGTGGGTAATGGTTTGCATAATCGTAGGTATAGGTCTGGGCAAAGCCTTTCCTGAAATGTCCGAGACATTGAACGCCATCCAATACACCAATGTTTCCATACCCATAGCAATATGCCTGTTTTTTATGATATATCCGATAATGGTCCAGATAGATTTTAGGAAGGTGATCGAAGCTGGAAAAACTCCCAAGCCTGTGGCCCTAACACTGTTTGTTAACTGGGCAATCAAGCCTTTTACCATGGCCTTTTTTGCCTGGATTTTCATGACGATTATCTGGGCGCCTTTTATATCATCAGAAGACGCTTCTCAATATTTTGCTGGCATGATACTGCTAGGCGTGGCACCATGCACTGCAATGGTTCTGGTTTGGAGTTACCTTTCAAAGGGAAATATGGGACTTACCCTAGTCATGGTTGCCATAAATTCTCTGATGATGCTGTTTTTGTACGCGCCTTTGGGTGGTATTCTTCTTGGTATGGCAAGTATTCCAGTGCCCTGGACAACAATAGCGTATTCGGTTGGGGTTTATGTGGGTGTTCCACTGGTTTTAGGATTTTTCTCGAGAAGGGCGATACTCAAAAGAAAGGATATAAAATGGTTTGAAGAATATTTTGCACCCCGCCTGAAGTATCTCTCGATCATCGCTCTGTTGATAACTTTGGTAGTTCTCTTCAGTCTTCAGGGAGAAGTCATAGTGGAACAACCTTTGGTTATTGGAATGATAGCGTTGCCGTTATTCATACAGACGATGTTCATATTCTGGATATCATATGGATTGTCAAAGAAGTTGAGGCTCAAGTATGAAGATGCTGCCCCAACATCACAGATCGGGGCAAGCAACCATTTCGAGGTTGCCATCGCGGTTGCAATAATGCTTTTTGGCCTTGATTCAGGTGCCGCACTCGCCACTGTTGTGGGAGTACTAATAGAAGTGCCTGTCATGCTCGCTCTCGTAAAAATTTGTCTCTCTACAAGGCACTGGTTCAAATGAAAACACCAATTTAACAAATCATCTTTTCTTACAAATACCATGACATGTCTCGCATTCTCCATTGCAGGGTTCGATATGGATATTTATTACACAGCCAGGATAGTCATTTTGAAGCACAAATTTTATCTGATGGCTCAATAAATGCGAATCTGAAACAGACATCTTGCTATCTACAACTACATGCATATCGATTCTACTTTCGTCCCCCCTTGAGGTTATTTTGACCTTATGATAGAACAGAACTTCATCATTTATTTCTAGAACTTTTCTTACGGTTTCTTCCACCTTCTGGGCATTGATTTTGGGTTCCTTATCCGGATCAACGTGAACAATTGTGGGGGATTTTGTAATTTCGGCTATCTTGTCCTCAACAGATTGTGCTATCTCATGTGCTTTTTCGGCCGTGATGTCACACTCAACCTCCACATGCAGGGAAACGATTTTCGTGGCGCCATAATCGTGCATTGTGATCTTATGAGTTCCACAAACCCCATGGACAGAATGGGCAGCCTTGGAAATAGAATCGATTGTATCCTTGTCCGGGGACTTTCCAACCAACGTGTCTGAGGAATATCTGAACAGGGTTATGGCGGTATAGATGATCAGGACAGAAACTATTACACCAAATATTGGATCAAGTATTTGCACATCGTAATAAGCACCTATAATCGCTATTCCAACAGCAATCGAAGTTAAAGCATCGCTTCGGTGATGCCAAGCGTCAGCTATGAGAGCAGGACTTTCTATCTTCTTTCCGAGTCCAATTGAAAACCTTGCCATAGCCTCTTTGAAGATGGAAAAAAGGATTACCATGATGCCTATCAGCCAAAGATATTCATTTCTTATTATGTTAACTTTATTGATGATTCTCTCGAAAGACTGCCAAATGAACTCAGCACCTGCAATAAAAAGAAGTACGGCTATGACCAGGGTTATGATATATTCGAATCTGCCATGGCCAAAGGGATGTTCTTTGTCCGGAACCTTTTTTGCGGCCTTGAAACCCAGAATGACAACAATGGACGTGCCAATGTCTGATAGCGTATGAAATGCATCTGTAATCAATGCAATGCTGTTTATCAAGAGCCCGAGAAACAGCTTGAAAACGAAAAGCAAAGAGTTACCAACGATGCTCACACCGGCCTCGATGTAGGCATACTTTGCCCTCACAACTGGGTCTGATAAGTCTTCATTTTTATTTCGACCGTTCAAACTTCATCGACTCCCGGTAGCGTCGTTAGCCAAGAAGATGATATAAAGCGAAAGATTAAAACTTTTGCACCTATATTACCGGGCAATGAATCCCTGCGTTGAGGTTGCCAAAAAACTGGCTAACGATCTTGGAGCGACTTTCCTCTATGTCATAACGAACAACGCAAAGATCATCGATGATATGATGGTGTACTTGTCTGATATCCCATCCATCATAGCCACTAGTGATCTTGAATTGCAGAAACTTCTGAGGGATAAGGAGGTCAAGGTGAAGAAGCTCTCCAAGTCACCTCTTAGAGGCATCGATATACTGGGTCAGGCAAAGGAGCTTTTGGTATCAGCCTGGGGCGAAGGGATTCTGACCCTTGATGATAAGGTGCTGTGTATGATTTTTACGGATGTGGAGGCCTTGGTAATTTTCGATGTAAAGGACATAGGCATAACAAGTATAAAGGACCAGGTTGAGGACAGGATGAAGTTGAGCGTTCTAGAGGCAACCTTCAATATTGCCACGCAAATTGCAAGGGAAGGTAGAGAAGGAAAACCTGCTGGTGCATTGTTCGTTATAGGTGATTCTAAGAATGTGATGAAGCATTCCAGGGAACTGATTATAAACCCATTTAAGGGCCACGATAAGAGCGGAAAGAATCTTTTGGACAGCAAAAACGTGGCCACCATAAAAGAATTCGCTCTCTTAGATGGAGCGCTGATAGTGGACAAGAAGGGGTATGCTATAGCTGCCGGAAGGTACATAGTTGATGTGAGCTGGGACCTGTACCTTCAAGGCGGTCTGGGAGGCAGACATTTGGCTGGTGCATCCATCACAAAAACCACAAAGGCAATAAGCATAGTTGTCTCCTCTACTGGAACGATTCGTGCATTCAAGGATGGCGAGGAGATATACAGAATGGGCACCAGTTGATGCAATCCCCTCATAAAGGGGAGTTATATAGCACTCTACTCATCCTTTTCCCCGTATATCCATTCCTCATCGCATCTTTTGTACTTTAAAAGCTCCTCTAAAGTGAAGAATAGATCTATCTCTCTTTTTGCACTGGTAGCCGAGTCGGAGCCGTGAACTATGTTCTTACCTGTGAAAAGGCCTAAATCGCCTCGAATAGTGCCCGGTGCGGATTCCAAAGGGTCTGTCTTGCCCATCATATTTCTAACAACAGAGATGGCGTTCGGCCCTTCCAGGACCATGGCCACAACTGGACCCGAGATTATATAACTCATGAGGTCTTCGTAGAAGGACTTTGTCTCGTGCTCGGCATAATGCTGCTTTGCCAGTTCAGATGAAACGGTCATCATCTTCATGGCTATGATCTTCAAACCGCGATTCTCGAATCGGGATATTATACTGCCGATCAAACCTCTTTGAATGCTGCCTGGTTTCAGCATGGCGAAAGTGCGTTCCAAATATCCCCCTCCTTTTATTTTTTAACCTTCAGCTTTTTTTTACTAATTTTCTTATTTGCCTTGTCTTCCCACTTTCTGACTCGGCTTTGGAAACCTTTTTAAGGACTTTTTTGGCCTTTTCCTTGGTTGGCTTGGCTTTCTTCCTCTTTGAGCCCTTCTTACCTTTCGCGGACATCTTAGCCGACTTTTCCCTCATGTACTGCTGTGTCCAGGTCGTTCTTCTTGGAATTCTTTTGAGTTTGATTAGGTTCTTGTGGCATTTGTTCTTACAGAAGTTGTATATCGTGCCGTCTACTTTAATGTAAATCTTCCCTGTACCAGGTTCTATCTCATTGCCGCAAAACGAGCAGACTCTTCGTTCAACCATTTTCTCACGCACGACTATTTAATGCTGAGTTTCCTAGCCTCTCTTGCTGTCTCTTGGAGCAGCAGAATATCGCCCAACTGAACGGGCCCTTTCACGTTTCGAGTGATGATCCTGCCCTTATCCCTGCCGTCCAATACCCTGACTTTCACCTGCGTTGCCTCGCCGGTCATTCCTGTCCTGCCTATTAACTCTATGACCTCGGCAGGTATACCTTCAACCATCTACACCACCTCTTATTTTTTCAGGGATTTAATCTTCGAAATCAGATCATCCAAGAGTTGTTTACCCTTACCAGGATCGATGACCACCACACTCGCAGTTGGAACTTTCAACCCTGAGGCCACCCCCAACTCCTGTTTGCTCGGCACGTATGCGTAGGTGATATTCTTTTCATCGCAGAGTAGGGGCATGTGGGCCAGAATCTCAGGTGGCTGGACATCTTCAGACATCACCACAAACGTCACGCCTCCCCTTTCCACGAGTTTTGTCACCTCGTTCACGCCTTTTCGTAACTTGCCAGAATCTCTCGCCAGTTCAACTGCCTCATAGGTTTTATCAACCAATTCTTTGGGCATCTCGAATCTGACATAGATGTTTTTTACCATATTTGTACCTCCTTCTGTTTTCTGCACCGAAGCAGATCACATCATCATTCATAGGCTCTAAAAGAGCGAAAAGGAATAGATAAAGGGGGTATAAAAGTTTTGGGGTGATGTCCAATCAGCTGGTTTCTTTATCGTTTGAAAGATTAGAACATTTTCTTTAAGAGAGTGAATTCCAAGATTCAAGAATTTTACGGTAAGTTTTATAAATAAGTAAGATATATATGCTGATGTGATATATATGGCTAAAGCTCAAGTAAAAGCCGCTAAGCAGGCTGCAAAAGACCAAATGAGAGAGGCAAAGGCCGTTAAGAAGTCGGCAAAAGCCACGGCAAAAGCCGCTGAGATTAGGGCCAAGGTCGCCAAGAAGAGAGGCGATGCGGCAAAACTGGAGGCAAGGCTCAAGAAGATACAGACCGATATATACGAACTTGAGAACAAGGCAGACCAACTTGACGGTCGGGGGACTTCTCACTCACGGCCACCATCTCGCGGATACGGTGGCTACAACCGTTAATTTCAGCCACAAATCCCTGAGTTTCTTCTCTCTTTTATCCTATTTGTCCTATTCCTAGTTCCCATGCGGCACAAATCCATCTAAATTTTAAATACTACATAGCTCATTAGGATATGGATGCAAAGAAAACACCTCAGTTTGAGCATCGTTCTTTTTCTTTCGTTCCTCACGGGTTGTATAGAGAGTCCAGAGTCTCCAATATCAGCGATACCAGTGATTCTCATAGATCACATCGAGGAGACAGAGGAGACAAAGGCATTTGTACATGGTATAGACGACCATCTTTATTCCAACATAACCATTCAGATAAACGAGGAGAAGATAACAGAAAATTTCACCTACCAGCTTCATCTATCCACATCCCTTCGAAAATTCGTAATGAATGTCTCTGTGTGGCACGAAGAAAAGCAGTATGAGTACAGGGGGAACTTTACCCTGTTGAGGGATGATGGGCAAATAACACTGGAAATTGAGGATTTCAGGCATAAGGACCCAGTTGAGGGCTCCCTACCTTACACCATAATAATGGAGAGAAAAGAATGAAACTGAAGGTCAAAACCCCCTTCACTTATATTTTATGGATAATATTGATTTGTATCATCGCAATCTTCGTTTCCCTTCTTACAGGAATAGTTGAGATCAAGGATGTGTTCGTTTATATAATGAGCGCTATCGTTGGCTGGATAATCTTGATCGTTTTGGCACTCATAGGTGCAATTATGATAGGCATGCTTTTAAGTCATAGGATTCTCTCGACTGGGGCATTTACGCCTTTCGAGGAGGAGATGCTCAAGATGGGGGAAGACATCAAGTCAATTAACGAAAAGTTGGAAATATTGATAGGGGAGGAAAACAAGGGGGATGAGGTGGAGAAGAAAAGCATGAAGGATGATGAGGTCAAGGGGAATAAGGGAGAGGAGGGGACAAAAGGAGATCAGGGGGATTAGAAAGCGAATGGTGAAGATGACGATAAAAAGGAAGAGGTGGACTAAACTAAACTCTCAGGGCACATCTCCCTCCTAGAGCACCCCTTACATTTATTGGGGCGTTTATGAGATCTATGTGACTCTCCCCCATCGAGGATTTTTTTCATGGCGTTGATTTTGGAAATCAGGATATTTTTCAGATCGTTTGTATAATCTATCTCATGTTGAACTTCTGTATATCTTATTATCCCATAGGGTGGCGGTTGGTTATATTTGTCTTCTATGAGTAAACAATAAGCTGCCAATTGTACTATGTGGGAGAAAAGAGGCCCTCTCGGTACACGGCCTGTCTTCACCTCGACTGGCACGAGTTTCCCATCTCTCTTGATAATATAATCTGGCCTCCCCCTAAGACCGTATTTCTCTGAAACCAACATTTCCGAGGCTTCATCAAGTGCATCCACATACTCAATTGTCCCCCGGTCTATTCCATGCTTTTCTCTTAACCTCCTGGTAGTCCTCGAGTACCGGAGAACCATATACAGGAAGAACGATGCGCCTATTAGCCAGAGTAAGGCTACAACCTCGAAGATATGGGCTATGAGTGCCCCATAAAGTTCCTCAAGACCCTTTGAGAAGTTCATGATTATGGCATTCAGCGCGAGGATCATTGCGATTATAGCGAACCAGATCACCTTACGTTCGTAGTCAATGGCTACTTCCTCAATTTCATGGGGGGTAGCTGCTTTGGTTACTAATTTCCCATCTATGCCCTCTACCAGTCTCAATTGCTCGTTGATGAGCAGTTTTAACCTCAAGTTGGCCCTCATTGCCCTATATAGGAAAATGAAGCCCCCATACAGCCATAATACCGCCCCTATGAGAAGTATTCTGCCGATGTCCGTATGCGGGTTCCGGAATATGGTAAAGCTGTTTGATGCGAGAACAGTGGCCACAACCGCAAATAAAATCACAGACATCTCAGAGTCTGTGAAGGATCGTATACCCTCTCCCCCCCTACTGGTTTGCTTCGTTTCTTTTGATTTTTCTTCCTTTTTAGAGGAGATGTAATAGAAGAACGAACTCCCGATCAACCATATCAATGCAAGAATTAAAAATATCATGCTGAGAATTTGAGAGTTCATCTCTCCTAAGCTGAAAAGTATAATAAATCCATGAATACCCATAATGCCGCTGACCACGAAAAACAGCAGTGTATTCCATTTTGCCTCCAAAAATCGCCTCTTCCAATCTAAATCGGCCTTAGAAGTGCCGAGGGCCTTCCCCTCACTCGGTGCGCTGTCAACGCTTGGGGATTTCCTAAGACGTTTCATTCTCATTTCCATCATTATGCCAATATAGAAGAAGATTGCAGCCACGATAACCCACAACACAGCGATAATTGAGAGCAATATCATTATGGCTTGACCTTGAGGAGATGGGGCGTAGATCGAGTATATTATAGCCACGCCATTGATTCCCATGATGATTGCTATCAAAGAGAACCAGAATATATATCGCTCAGATTCCCAGCTTTCCTTTTCTTTGACTTTGATCTTTTTTACGTCTTTACCTATTATAGCGTGGTTCTCGCTGCCTTTTCTCAGTTCTTCTTTGTTCTCGCCAACATTCTTTTCGCTGAGCCACCAGCTTAAGGGGCAGTAGCAGTACTTCTCCACATCGCTTGCAGAAACTATTTTGTCGGGGCCAGGTGTGGTCATGTTAGCTTTATCATGAGTTTCTCCTTTTAAATAATTTTGCATCCTTTTTAGAGCTATTATTTTTACTATATCTTATCACGCCAAAAATGAAGATCGTGAACATGAGAGGTGCAATGGCATCAGAAAATTCAGGAACTGTTGTGATGGCAT
>JAZGAR010000226.1:0-2460 GCA_036475875.1 Thermoplasmata archaeon | reverse complement strand
GTAATGAACATTTGAGGTGCACCCCCAAAAATGTTTATACCTATAATCGACAAAAATGTTTATCAACAATTGAGTTGATAATATGAATGCCTTCATCGTTGGACCGCCAGTTCGAAAAGACATATTCTATGACAGGGAGGAACTTATGAACTCTATATGGAATGTTTTATGCACTTCAATATCAAACCCCCGCCTTCACCGCATCCTGTCAACCCAAGCTTGTGCCCCCACACTATTACCTTCACCCAAATCCACGAGAAGCACGATGAGTGGAGGGAGGGGGGGAGAGCGTAAGGGACCGGGGCTAGAAAACAAGCCCGATGCCCTTAAATATCAACAGTTAATATACTATATTGATGTGATTAGGATGTTTCAGAAAAATAATTGGATTGCCGAGCACTTCGAGGAATTGGTCGACAAGTACGCGGGGTTGTATATAGCCGTGGTCGATGATCATGTAGTTGCTTTTGGCACCGACCCCAAAGATGTCGAGGATGAATCTTTATCTAAATATCCTGATGTGATCCCATCGGTTCTGAAAGTGCCAAAAGAGGAAGAGATGGTATGCCTACTATAGAATTTCCATATATTATTTATAAGGAGCACAAACTTCCAATGGTTCCTGTAAGAATTAAGAGCGATGATAAATGGCATGAAATATGGATGTTTGTAGATTCTGGCGCAACATACACGATATTAAACGCCAAAGAAAGTAAGCGATTGGATATAGACCACAAAACTGGGGATAAAATCTTTGTAAAAGTGGGTGATGGTGCTTATATCTCCGTATATTTATTTAAGTTACCTGTCAAAATCGATGATGTAGAGTTCGAGGCTCATGTAGGTTTTTCAGAAGAGTTAGGTATAGGATTCAATATTATGGGCAGAAAAGATTTCTTTGAGAAATTTACGATATGCTTCAGTGATGAAAGAAAAATGATACAGTTTATACAATCGATGAAATAATTTCGCTTTAGCATGAAGAATAGGGTTAACCCTCAACACCCCTTGCCCTTGCCACCGTAATCAACACATAATCGTTTGATAATAGCGATTCTTCCATTTCTTCGGCTAGAATTATCAGTGAAGCATCCGCAGGCTCTATACCCTCCAATGCATCATCGTGTTTTTCCTCTCTCTGAGAACCAAGAGCAAATTGATATTTAAGGAAAAGAAGACTCATACCTCCCTCCTTCCTGTCATCGCGCCCCACCTCGGCGCTCGATGTAATCCTGTATCCAGCTCCCAAGCGAATGCCGTCGTCACGTACCATGATTGACCGTTGTGCCCGTATATCTCATTGTCCAGGATAGTATTGTCGTCTGCTAAACAGAGTTGAATCCCGTATTGTGATTCATCAGGGCCGTTGGTTAAGGTATAGAGCCCGCTTATGTAAATTGTGTTGCCCTTGATGGTGTTCCCATGGGAATATACGATTGGCAAAGGCCAAGAGAGCCACCCGAATTAGATGCCGTGACGGTCATTATCGACTACAAAATCTTTACGGCCCCATTCCCTAATACTCGGTCTTATGAGTCCTCAGTCCCATCATTTTTATGAATTGTTTTGGTGTGGTATATTCCTCAAATTCCTTAAAATCTCTATCGAAAGATATCAAATATTTCAGTCCTAAATATTTAACCGCACCTATCTGTTCTAGATCTTTATCCTTAATTTTTCCCTTGTATCTCTTCATTTCATCCCCTAATTCGTCGGGAAAAAGGATCTCATTCGATTGAATCAAATAATTCCTAAAATCGTTGGCTAATTTCCTATTGTAGTACTTTTTAACGTAGTTTACCAGCTCTTTTATAACGCGCTCGGATATAACCGCCTCTATCCTACCATTATTCAATAGATCGATTACCTTTCTTGAATTCGATTTTTTGAACTCGAATGCAAAAATGAAAACGTTGGTATCAATAAAGATCCTAGGTTTCATCTTCGATCCGCTCGGTATCTTTCATCAACCGTGAAGGTGAGACCTTTCTCTTTTTGGTGCTGTCAATTTGCGCCCATAATTTCTTTCTTTCCAACAAGCCCAGATCCATACCGAACTTAACCAACGCCGATCTAATCGCCTCGGATTTGGTGTTAAATAACCCTGTGGAGATCATCTCGTCCAACAATCTAGCCTCAACGCCGCGAAATTTAAGTGTTAAAGTGGTTTCCATGAAATCACCAAAATATATCGTGATTTGATAGTATTTAAATGTTTTTTGTAAAGTAAGCCTGCCAAAGCTTCTTACTCCAGACTCCTCTCCTCAGGCCCATCGTACTCCACATCCGCGCTCCAGAGCCTTCGCATGGGCTTTTCCCTGGATATTTCCTCATAAACCTGGGCGGTAAGGCCTGCTGCTCGTCCTATGAGAAAGAATGCTTTACCCAGCCTTGAGTCAAAACCCATGTCGGAAATGAGCGCAGCTATGCATCCATCAACATTGATGGGCAGTTCCCTCC
>JAZGAR010000225.1:0-2038 GCA_036475875.1 Thermoplasmata archaeon | reverse complement strand
ACCCTTACCATCTGGGCCTGCAAAAGGCGAGACCTTTACAAAGAAACAATTGGAGAGCATGATCGATAATTATTATGAACTAAGAGGCTGGGACAAGGCAACAGGATTGCATCTTAAGGAAAAGTTGCTGGAACTGGATATGAAGGATGTTCTAAAAGATTTAGAGAAAAGGAAACTCGTGGTATCCTCTAAAAGTGGCAAGAAGGGAGGGAAGGGAAAGAAGGATAAGAAAGCCGCATCAAAGAGGAGAGGGTGAGACAAAATGCCTGCCTGCAAGGTCTGTAAAAGAAGAATCGATTTATCTATTACAGGCGTGAGGGCACAAAAGTGCAAGGATTGTGGTGGGATGGTGTGCAGGGATCATTACGAATTCGGCAGGGGAATTTGCTACGAATGCGCAGGCTTGCCCATCGCTTTCGGGGGAACACCTTTTTCGTTCATAAGAAAACCTTCGGAGAACCCGAAAGATGGACCAAAAAAGGGTTGATTTCATGCCTCAGGTTACGGTAAAATATCTCATGGTATTTTCTCAAGTCACCGGTAAAAAGGAAGAAAAATTAGCATTTGATGAAGAAGGCACCATAGAGGACCTGCTCAAGATACTTTACAACCGATACGGAAGAAAGTTCAAAAAGCTTATCGAGCAGGACTTCGAGAACACAAGTGTGTTATTCGTTGTTAACGGCGAATCAAAGGATGTCTCAACAAAACTGAAGGATAAAGATGAGGTTCTGATATCCTATCCTGTAGGTGGTGGGTGAGTAACAAAGTAAAAAAAGAGGAGGGACTAAGAATGTATATAAACGAATTTCTAAAAGGTTTGACGGTGCTTAGCGTAGAGCAGGCTGTATCATTGCCTTACTGCACATGGAGGTTGGCCCTGGACGGCGCAAATGTTATCAGGATCGAGTCTCTCCAAGGAGACCCAAATAGGAGGGTGGGAAAAAAGATACTTGATGAGGAATTGATGAACTCCTATTTTCTATCCGTTAACTCCGGAAAAAAGTCCATAACATTGAACCTCAAGACCGAGAAAGGCCGAAAGATCTTAAGGGATTTGATAGGGAAATTGGAAGTGGATATTTTCACGAACAACCAGATACCTGGAAACTGTCAAAAGTTGGGATTCGATTATGAGCAGATCAAGGCCATAAAAGAGGATATAATCTGGGTAAGTGTAAGTGGTTTTGGACCTGAGAGGAGTGAGGCTGCCTACGACCCCATGATACAAGCCTATTCTGGAATCATGGACACAAACGGCGAACCAGACAGTGAACCATTGAAGTTCGGGGTTTCCATCGCAGATATCGAGGCCGCGAATCAGGCTTACAGTGAGATCATGAAGGCATTGCTTCACAGGGAGAGGACAGGTGAAGGCCAGAGGATCGACATCTCAATGCTGGACTGCTGTTTGTCGCTTTTGGCTCTGCATCTTCCCATGGAAAGTATGGGCCTTACCATGGCCAAATCCGGTAATTCCCACCCGATATTCTCACCTGTTGGGATTTACAGGACAAGCGACGGTTATATATCCATCGCAGTAGGGAACGACGCCCAGTGGCAGGCCATTGTAAAAAGTGATGGTTTTGAGTCTTTGAACCGTCCTGAATTTACCACCAACAACCAGAGAAAGGTGAACGAAAAGCAGATGAACAGTGAACTTAGGGTCATCATGGCAGGGAAAACTACTTCCGAAATTCTTTTGTTGTTCAGAGATGCCAGGATTCCCGTTTCCCAGGTGAACTTCATCAAAGATGTGATAAAGGATTCGTACTTGAACACAAAGTTGCTTCATATCAAGGATCCAAAAACAGGCCTGGAAGTAGCATTGGCCCCGCCTCCTGTGGCTTCTGACCAAGAAATAAAGTTATCCTTTCCTCCGAGATTTGGGGAGCACAACGAAGAGATATATTCTCATCTTGGATACGATGTAGCCGACCTGAAGGAGAATGATATAATCTGAGGGTGAACGTTCTATTCACTTTTTCTCAACAAGAACGATCTCTCCTTTTGTTCCGTTCACCAAAACCTCCTGTCC
>JAZGAR010000224.1:0-10570 GCA_036475875.1 Thermoplasmata archaeon | reverse complement strand
GATCGTGGATTGGAGAAATCACGCCTCTGTTTGGAACGGCTACGAGGTTGCTGACCAACGCCTCCAAATGACCCCTGGTTTGTATGCAACAGATGATTTTGAAGATGAGGGATTCACTGCAGAATATATGCGAACCACAGGCAACGAAGGTATTTGGGGCAGTGTTCAAAATCCGGGCTCGGCAACAGAGACCTTCAAGGAAACCGAGATGCAACCGATAGTGGAGTCTAGCAGCATAATCACATACCGCGGTCATGGTGCCTGGCATGCCACATTTGTCACATGGGAGCCTGAGGAACCAACTGAACCGCAAGGAAAATCCAGATTGGAAGGAAATGACGATTCACATCCCGACTCCGTGGTAGACTATTTCCTACCGCCACAGGTGTCTGTGCTCGTGTGTTGTGAAAACGCCAAAATTCAGGGTGCCCATTGGTGGGGTGGCCTCCTAGATATGGAGATGCTTTTCCCCTCGAATTATTTCTATGCAGGCGGCGTAGGTCTCATAGCCGCGACTGAGGTAAGCTACAGTAATCTGGGCCAGGATATCTACACTATTATCGGAAGGGTTACTGGTAATCCTCAATGGGACCTGAACAATGCATGGTATGCCTTCACTCTCGATGGAATTTTGAATCATGAGGACGAGCATGGCACGATAGGCAAGGCGCATCAATGGGCAGAGAACAGGTACATAAAATACCATGATAATCAATACTCACCCTTTGACCCCGGGAGGAGCGCACACTGGAAAGAACTGGCCATGTATGTATGCTACGGGGACCCTGCATTTCAACCGTTCCAAACCCGGTCTGGTGCCAATAACGTGGATCCATGGCACAACGGCCCTGATGATGAATAGAAAAGCTTGATTTTTTGGGTTTTATTTCTCAACCATCTTTTTCCCAAGGGCCAGAATGTAAATAACTAACCCCGCTAAAATAAATAGGAAGGATATCAAGCCAGCAAGGAAATAACGCTCCTCATAAAAAGGAACATCTTTTTCCTGCACGTTCACAATTTTCTCGATCTCATTGTTCTCTTCATCTTTCTCATTAACATTCTTTGTGTTGTCCACCACAACCTTGATCACCGCTTCGCCCTCTTGTTCCGGGATCCAGTCTATCGATACTACTTTCTCCTCATCTGAATATATGGAAAAGGTGGTCTTTTTGATAACATTGGTCTTTCCAAAAGAGTTCTTTTGAGTAATGATTATTGAAACATTATTTGCCAAGGCATCTCCGATGTTGGAGATTTTAACCTTTATCTTCACCTCGCTTCCGACCTTTGGTGTCTCGGAGAAATCTATGCTCTCCACCTTCAGGTCAGGTTTTTCCAAGGGTATGCTCATGTTTATTAGTGTGTTTCCTCTAATATCCATTACCGTTGAGTTGCTGTATTCGATGCCATCCCAAGGAGCAGTTTTTTTAGCTGTGATTGTGTATGGGTTGTGGTCGATGTGCGAGCCATCATTGGCCATCTCATACTCAGCAATTGCTTCCTTTGCAATCCCTACTATACTGGTTGTGGTATAAGTGGTTCCGTTGCCCTCGAACTCTATACTCGCTTGAAAGACCTCATCACCGTAGCTGTCAGTTATTTCCACATTGACCTCCCACTCCTGAATGATTCTACCCAAACCGTTATTTTGAGGGAATGTATTCGTCCCATCTACTTCTAAAGATGTGTACCTCCATTGTATACCATAGTCTGAGTTATCGTCAAAAATATTGTTTTTAAGATTTGCTTCCGAGTAATATCCCTCAATACCGTCTCCAAGGTTGCCTGAGAAGGTTGAGTTCTGGATATCGAGCCTGGAGTAATGAGCGACCAAACCGTCATCGCTATTACCAGAGATTCCTACATTGCTCATGGAAACGTTCGAATCTTCAATGTATATGCCTTTGCCACTTTCTGTAGGGCCGCACGTACCAGAGCTGCAATCATCCCTATCGTTGGACGAAATTTGGTCTTCATCCATGTAAATATTTGAGTAATAAATTCTAACCCCATCACCGTTATCCAGGATCTCATTCTCAGAGAGGGTAAATTCCGAATATAGTGAGTACAACCCAACTGGATTAAATGCGATTTCATTGCCTATTATTTGGGCTGAGTCATTTACTAAAAATACCCCATATTTTAGGTTGTCATTGATGACGTTGAACCGTATTATGGGAGAGGAACTAATTATCAAGATCCCAATGTAGCTATTCCGGATTGTGGAGTTCTCTATGATAACATCATCCGACATTATCAAAATTCCACCTGTACTTTGCCAAGTTCCCCCATCATTCCAGCCGCAGTCCTTTATCGTGCTTTTCTGAATGAGGCCACGGCTTCCGTTTTCGAACATGAAGTCGTAGTTCACTTGCGTCTCCCCTTCCATGATCGCGGAGTTGTTGATGATGATAAATTCACCTCCGTTTTTCACGGTAATTCTTGCGTTTCCGTAGTTGCTGGCGTTGATTATCAACGTGACATTGTCCAACGTTAGTTTTACTCCGTCTTGGATCGTGATGTTCCGAGAGAGGGTGATATTTTCATTTTGAACATATGTATCTGAGGTTATTATCCAGTCACCTTGTAAGGGAGGAGGATAATCACCTGTTCCCTCTCCTGAACTGTTCAAGGTAAAAATGGTTAAAAATGTTATAGAAGTAATAGATAGGAGGAGCATAACCATTAAAAAAATGCATTCCCCAGGTTTTCCATATCGCTTCATAATAAAGACCAACCGATGTGACATATATCACCATGGCCAATAAAATAGTTTTCGAAGGAATAACCGACAAATTATTTCCGAGGCGGCCATCTCAAAGGTCTTCTCTCCACCTCCAGCCTATCAGCAGTGGGATATTCCTCCACGATGAAGCAAGGATAATCGATGTTCTCATGAATCTCTTCCAGAATCCAGGGTGCGATTTCTATCCTATGCTTCTCTTGATCTATAAGGATAAGCTCATCATGTATCTTGAAGTCCCTCTTGAGCTGTTTGAACGCAGTATCCAAGTCATCACATTCCACTATCCCTTTGATAAACAAGCCCTCATCGGTGATGATGTCGCTCTCTTTTTTGGTGTTCTTTGCCCTTCTTTTTATCCTCCTTTTCAACTGCACTCCGTCCTTGAACCTGGACGAGCAGTAATGCAGTGCCATTTTGGTATCAATGCTTTTTAGGATATCCTCTGCAACCCACTGGCTGCCCTTCATCGCATTGGAGGTCTCATACCTTATTTCGTAGTGCCTCTCCATTAAACCATCCCAGTTTGTCTCAGAATATTCTAATTCGTTGAGGTTGAGAAAATGGACACCTAAATCATCCAAGTAGACGGTAAGTACCTTCAACTCATCCTTAAAATCCGGAAGTGCAGGCACCTCGACACCCACGGCCATATTCGTCTTTAGCGTATCTTTTATTGTTCTCTCGTAATCAGAGCAAGGCATCCTTTCCCAACAACTAAAGGGAATGTGAAATCTGATCTCATCTAAACCAGCATTCTCAAGTTTGCGGAGGATTTCCTTATCAGGGGTGTGGGCTGTGTAGAGATGGATATGATGCTCTTCCCCGAATTCCTTTTTCAGCATTTCTATGTAGCGTAGGGTTCGGTCCAGTACTTCTAAAGGATCGCCTCCTGTGATTCCGGAGCCGAGGGCATCGATGGTTCTTGCCTCGTAGAAAATATCCTCCTCCTTTTCCACGAGCTTTTCATTGGCGTAGATCACATCCTTCCCTTTCTTCTTCGCTGAGAGGGGACAGTAGAAGCATGAGAACTTGCAAAGACCGGTAACAAGCATTACCATCTTTCTGCCCTGTCTGCATAATTTGCATCCTTTTGGCAGCTCGCCTGTGTACTTGGAGCCTTTCTCGAGTTTCTTGATTTTCATATAGATATGGATTGTGTTTCAATGATTTTAAATGTTGGGGTGGGAGGAAGTTCAAAATAAATAGAAAACCCAGCATATTCGACAAATGTCGGACATAATCTTAATATATCCCTATTATATTACGAAATACAGACAGAAAAATTGACTATGTATCGATAAAAATCGATATTCCAATGACATTTGGGGGGATGTACAATGGGCGAAGGCTCAGGTTACGGAAAAGTGATTCTGTTCAACGAGCATTTTGTGGTCTATGGGATTCCGGCCATTGCTTCAGCTATCGGCTCTAAAACCATAGCGAAGGTGGAGCATTTTGAGGGCAAAGGCTGGTCCATCCAGGATGAAAGGCCTGCCACACCCGGCTATAAAGAGGAGAAATTGGATCACCAGAGGGACTCCATGGAGAAAATGTTAAATGCGATTGGGATAGATGCCAATCTAACCCCAATAAAGGTCACCCTCGCAGGGGATTTGAAGGCTGCAAGCGGTGTAGGTGCAAGCGCAGCCTCATGTGCTGCAATTGCTAGGGCTTTGTCGCATCAGTTCAACTTTGGCTTCTCAGATGAAAAGATAAACGAAATAGCTTATGAAGGCGAGAAAGGCTATCATGGCACTCCTTCGGGGATAGACAATACGGCCGCAACCTTCGGAGGACTGATCTGGTTCGTGAGGAGCAAGCCGAATGTCATGGAGAGGTTAACACTTAAAATGCCTGTTGAGATCGTGATGGGCAATACAGGCGTTGTTGCAAACACTAAAGCTGCTGTTGCAGGTGTCAGGGAGAGGAAGGAGAAGGAGCCAGAGAAGTACGAAGAAATCTTCAACCAGGCAAAGGGGTTGGTGCAGGAGGCGAGAAAGGCACTCGAGGCATTTGATCTTGAGGCTGTGGGACGATATATGAACAGAAATCACGGGCTTTTGCAGAGCATTGAGGTTTCCTCAAATGACCTGGACTTTCTGGTGGGACTTGCGAAGGATCACGGCGCTCTCGGCGCTAAAATGACTGGCGGAGGATTAGGAGGATACATGGTTGCATTGACTCCTGGCAAGGAGGCTCAGGAGAAGGTTGCAAAGGCCATAGAGAAAGAGGGTTTCGAGGCCCTGAGAACGAGGATAGGGGTTTAGGATGAAGAGAAAAAGGAAGTGAGAAGATGAATTTGCGAGAGTTCTTAAAGAAGCTTGAGGAAGAAGGAAAACTAGTGAGGGTAAAAAAAGAGGTGGACACAGAATACGAGATAGCAAATGTCATTAACACGCTGTGTGAACAACCTGTGATTTTCGAGAATGTGAAAGGTTACGAATTTCCAGTTTTCGGAGGCATAACCTCTTCACGAGACATCATAGCAGGAGGTCTTGGTACTACAAAGGAAAAACTGCTTTTCAAGCTTGTAGATGCTTTACGCAATCCAAAGGAGCCTGAGTTAATTGAAAATGCACCGTGTCATGAGGTCGTGAATAGGGAGCCAGACCTCGATAAGCTTCCCATTCTCATGCATCTGCCCGGAGATGGAGGAAGGTATGCAACCGCCACTGTGGCGATAATAAAGGATCCAGAGACAGGTAGAAACGCATGCTATCACCGCCTCATGCAGCTTGGAAAGAACAGGTTTTCCGCCAGGTTAATCCCTAAGAGACAGACACGCACTACCTACGATAAAACCGAAGGCGATTTGGAGATGGCAGTCTGTATTGGCAACTCCGTGCCAGTGATGATCGCAGCGTCACTGGGCCCCCCTCCAGGTGTGGATGAACTTACCATAGCAAATGCAATGGATGAGACGAAACTGACGAAGTGCGTTACAAAGGACCTGGAGGTTCCTGCTGAATCTGAAATCGTGTTGGAAGGAAGGATCACCAGAGAGGTGGACAGGGAGGGCCCTTTCATCGATCTCACAGAAACAAGGGACTTCGAGAGGCAGGAGCCAGTGTTTGTGGTGGATTGCATAACCCACAGAAATGATGCCATGTACCAGGTCTTGATACCGGGCAGAATGGAGCATAAACTTTTGATGGGCATGCCAAAAGAGCCTACAATATATGATGAGGTCAGCAAGGTATGCAAGTGCAAGAATGTTCTCATTACCTTGGGCGGGGGTTCTTGGCTTCATGGTGTAGTTCAGATAGAAAAAGAACATCCGGATGATGGAAAGAAGGCCATAGAGGCGGCGATGAAAGGCCACAAGAGCATGAAGCACGTAACAATAGTGGACCATGATGTGAACATCTACGATTCGAATGCCTTGGAATGGGCCTTGGCCACGAGGTTCCAGGCAGACAAGGATGTTGTGATGCTTACTAGGCAGCCTGGTTCCTCTTTGGACCCAAGTGGCGATCATTCAGGAAAGAAGACATTGACAACGAAGGTAGGATTGGATGCTACGATCCCAACTGATGTCGATCCGGGCAAGTACGTGAGGGTAAAATACCAGGAAGTAGATTTGAATGATTACTGCAGGTAGCGGTAGATACAAGGTATGGCTAAAGGAAGAGAAGCTGAGCGATGGAAGGCTATATCTCCTAGGAGGGGGAGAAAGGCCGCATATTGGCGGGGTGGTGGTTATGCAGCCTGGGAAAAAAGCACGGTTGATAAAATTGGAAGGCCATTACGATCATATCGTCTTAGAACCGATAGCGAAGGAGGCATGTAGGAAGTACAACACCACTATTGTGACTGTTGGTGGTGTACATATTGACAATGCCTCGGAAGAAGAAATAGATATACTTGTGAAGAATTGCATGGAGTTGGTGAAATGTATCTAACAAAGGAAGAGGAAACGCTTCTCGATGGTGAGAAAGGAGAGGTGCTTGAACGCATGTTCAGGCTCTTGGTTCGACTGGGAGAAATATACGGCGCAGACAAGATGATACCTGTGGGCTCAGTTCAAGTAGCAGGTGTTTCATTCAAGTCCATAGGCGATCCAGGCCTTGAGTTTCTCGAAGACTTTGCAGGAAAAGGTGCGAAGGTCCAGGTACTTACATATCTGAACCCAGCAGGCATGGACCTGGAGGACTGGGAAATATTGGGCTTTCCCCCAGCGTTTGCAGAAAAGCAGATGAGAATAATGAACGCATTCAAGAAGATGGGGATAATAGTTACATCAACTTGCACGCCTTATTTGGCAGGCAATCTACCCAGGTTCAGGGAGCATATAGCCTGGTCAGAGTCGTCTGCAGTGTCGTTTGCTAATTCCGTGATAGGCGCGAGAACGAACAGGGAAGGAGGGCCTTCCGCATTGGCTGCAGCGCTTTGCAGTGTGACCCCAAATTACGGCCTACATTTGGATGAGAACAGAAAGCCGAATGTGGTGGTCAATGTGGACTGTGACCTTAAATTCAATTCCAATTACGGAGCCTTAGGTTATCATGTGGGAAAGCAGGTCAAAAAGGCGATTCCGTATTTCAGGGGCGTGAAAGATTCCAATACCGATCAGCTTAAAGCCCTCGGTGCGGCAATGGCAGCCTCCGGTGCCGTGGCACTTTACTACATCGAGGATCAAACCCCGGAGGCATACCTTATGGAAACTAAGGGCCTAGAAACTATAAACGTGGATGAGAAAAATTTAGAGGAAACCTATGAAAAACTGAACACTGGTAAAGAGTTGGACATAGTGATCCTGGGCTGTCCGCACGCCTCGCTCAGGGAGATATCCACTTTGGCTGAGAAGGTGGAGGGCAAGAATCTGGCAAAACCAGTATGGATATGTACTTCTAGAATGGTCAAGGAGGCTGCTGAAAGAATGGGGTTCAACGAAACCATAGAACAGGCAGGTGGTAGAATAGTGGCAGACACATGCTGCGTTGTTTCACCAATCGAGCAGATGGGTTATAAGACCACTGCAGTGAACTCTGGTAAAGCCGCCAATTATTTGCCTGGATTCTGCAAGCAAGAGGTGATCTTTGCGAATATCGACGAGCTGATAAAGGGGGCGTTAAAATGAAGGGAAGGATGATTTATCCTGGCAATGTGGAAGGCGAGGCAATCGTATCAAAAGAACCGATAGGTTTCTACGGTGGTATAGATGCAAAAACAGGCATCGTCATCGAAAAGGGACATGAACTCGAAGGCGAGAACGTGAAGGACAAGATCCTTGTTTTCCCCTTCGGTAAGGGTTCCACTGTGGGCTCGTATGTGATTTACGGCCTGAAAAAGAACGGTGTTGCACCTAAGGCCATAGTGAACAAAGAGACAGAGACGATAGTGGCTACAGGAGTTATTCTAGCTGGCATTCCTTGTGTGGATGGTATCGAAATAGAGCAGATCAAAACAGGGGACAAGCTGAAAGTTAACGCTGATGAGGGGATAGTTGAGCATGGGTAAGGTCCATATTGTAGGCATTTCAGGTAGTTCAGGAGTTTTGTTGGGAATTAAACTGCTCGAATTTTTGTGGAGCATAAATTTAGAAACTCATCTGATAATAACCTCCACTGCGGAGAAGATCATCCCTCAAGAAACCGAATACGAACTTGTGGATGTAAAAAAACTCGCCACGAAGACATACGATAACTCGGACATGTTTGCACCCATTGCATCTGGTTCTTTTAATACGAACGGCATGGTCATCATTCCTTGCAGCATGAAAACTCTGGCTGGTATAGCCTCTGGATATTCAGACAACCTTCTGTTGAGGTCTGCAGATGTTTGTTTAAAGGAAAGGAGAAAACTCGTCCTAGTTACAAGGGAAACGCCCTTAAATCTGATTCATATAGAGAATATGGCAAAGGTCACGAGAGCTGGAGGTGTTTTGCTCCCACCAATGCTATCTTTCTATTCCAAACCCAAAAGCATTGAGGACATGATCAACTACCTCCTTGGGAAGGTTTTGGATGTGCTGGGGATAAAAAATGAGGTTTATGAAAGGTGGGGAGAACCCCAGAGCTAATATCCAACATAACCGAAACCTTTAAAAGTCAATCCGAAGGTTGCACAACATTATATATATATCCATACCCGCATATCTTTTTTAAGGCGATTCAATGTGGAAGGTCGCGAAATGGGAGATATTCTCAGTAAAAAGGCTGGTAGGGTTGAGTATATTCGGTTTTTTGGTGATTTTATTGTTTCTATTTTTTTCAAGAGGGTCAGATGCCGCGACTATCACAGTGGATGATGATGCTCCTGCGGATTATTCCAGGATTCAGGATGCGATAAACGCCTCTTCAGATGGTGACACTGTTTATGTCATTAATGGGACATATTATGAAAATATAATTGTAAACAGGACCATCAATTTGACAGGTGAAAACCAGTCAAACACGATAATCGATGGTGGAGGTAATGGGAATGTGGTTTTGGTGGTTGCAGATTGGGTTAATATCTCTGGTTTTAACATTACAAATTCGGGGGGAAATGCTGAGGATGCAGGACTTCGGCTCGATGGCGTAGGATACTGTAATATTTCCTATAACGTTGTATCATGGAACAATAAAAATGGCATTTTTGCCCCTTCATCCGCAAATAATATAATCGAACTCAATTACATTACTCACAATATAGATTGGGGTATTTACCTCGATTATGCCGATTTCAACATCATTAGAAACAATACTGTTGTATCAAACGATGGTGGCATCTATATCAGAAATTCAAATGGAAATAAAATTGAGTTTAATACTATTACAAATCACAATGACCTTGGGAGCACTGCAATCGCTATCTCGTATTCAAGTAACAGCACCATAACCAATAATACTATCTGGGATAACAGATTGGGCATTAACCTCTATTCCAGCACAAATATTTCCATTGAACACAACTCTATAATTGTAATAAACGAGATATTTACTTATTCATATGGTATCGATATTTCAGGATCTGATGGAAATACAATTTTCAACAATACTGTTGGAAAAAACAAAAACGGTATAGAGCTTTATAATTCAGATAACAATTATATTGTTCTTAATAATATCTCGCAAAATTCATACGGAATCAATCTAACTTCCTCCAAGAACAACTGGATTTATCATAATAATATCGTGAACAATACAGGTCAAGCTTATGACCTTGGGGGCAATAACTGGGACAATGGCTATCCCTCAGGTGGAAATTACTGGTCGGATTACTCCGGTCCGGATAATTTCTATGGTCCCAATCAGGATATCCCGGGGAGTGATAAAATAGGCGATGATCCCTATATTTTAATGTTTGCTCAGGATAATTACCCTCTGATGATTCTTTCGGAGGACTTCTTAGAATTGGATACGATACCACCAACCACCCAAGTCGATTACGACGGCTTTTGGCGTACTTCCGATTTTACAATAATCCTGAACGCATCTGATGAGGCTAGCGGAGTAAATGATACTTATTATCGCATTAATAATGGTTCGATAATGACATTGTCAATTGACGGACAGCCTTATATTACAACGGAAAGCGATAACAATACTTTGGAGTACTGGAGTGTTGACAATGCAGGAAATGAGGAGTTTCATAGATCTCTATTCAACATTAAATTAGACAAGACATCTCCTTATACGAGTGACGATTATGATGGTTTATGGCATACAAACGATTTTACAATAATTCTATCTGCATTCGATGTAACTAGTGGGCTTAATGAGACCTATTACAGGATCAATAATGGTCCAACAAAGATGTTATCCATTGATGGACATCCAATCATAACAACTGAAAACGATAACAACACCCTTGAATATTGGAGCATCGATAATGCCA
>JAZGAR010000223.1:0-5563 GCA_036475875.1 Thermoplasmata archaeon | reverse complement strand
ACAAATCCGTACTCAAGCTCCTGAAGTAACCTGTACAAGAAAAGTGACCAATTCTGCCTATTGTGGCGGTGTTTCAAAAAATGGTCATATTTTCGAAGATACAAGGATATAGCCACACTTTTTTTGTTGAATAAGGGAGGAAAAATCTCCTATGGATTACAACCCAATCAAGAAAGGTAAAATTGATGAGATGCCTGTGCAACCGAATCTCCTTGATTACGAAAGAGCCAGGGAGGAGTTTCGGTGGGAAGATATCAAAAAAGAGCTTGATTGGTTTGATGGCGGAAAGATTAATATTGCCTATGAAGTTCTGGACAGACATATAAAAACGCCCCTAAGAGATAAAATCGCTCTATATTGGGAAGGTAAAGATGGTGAAAAGGAGAAATACTCGTTTCTTGATTTGTCAAAACTGAGCAATCGTTTTGCAAATGTGCTGAGGAAATTGGGCGTCAGAAAAGGCGACAGAGTTTTTACCTATATGGACCGAACCCCCGAGCAATATATAAGTCTTCTAGGTGCGTTGAAGGTTGGAGGAGTCATTGGACCGCTTTTCTCCGCCTTCGGGCCTGATGCTGTGAAAGACCGGCTCGCAGACTGCGAAGCCAGGGTTTTGATAACAACACCAAAGCTTGTCAATGCCATCCATGAGGTTCTTGAGGAATTGCCCGCTCTTGACACAATTATCATAGTCAACAGAAGTAAGACTCCTTATGATTTAGAAGATAAAGAAGTCAGCTATGAAGGACTTATGGATGAGGCGTCTGATGAGTTTGATATAGAAAAAACCGATAAAGAAGACTACGCTATCATTCACTATACATCCGGTACCACAGGGAAGCCCAAAGGTGTTATTCATGCCCATGAGGCCATTGTGGGTCACTATGCAACGGCGAGATATGTGCTGGATCTGCATCCAGAAGACATATATTGGTGCACAGCGGATCCAGGGTGGGTAACGGGAACCTCATATGGTATTCTCGGTCCGTGGTCAAACGGCATATCCCAGCTGGTTTACGAAGGAGGCTTTGGGGCTGGCACCTGGTACCGTTTAATCGAAAAGTACAAGGTGACTGTATGGTATACCGCCCCGACCGCCATCCGGATGTTGATGAAGGCTGGGGAGAAGCCTGTTAACAAGTATGATCTAACGAGCCTGAGGTATATGTGTAGCGTTGGAGAACCACTGAACCCTGAAGCGATTTTATGGGCAAATGAGCTGTTGGGACTTCCCTTTCACGATAACTGGTGGCAAACAGAGACAGGATGTATCCAGATCGCGAACTATCCTATCCAGGATATTCGCCCCGGTTCCATGGGCAGGCCTTTTATGGAGGTGACAGCAGCGATTCTTGATGATAATTGCGAGAAGGAGGTCCCACCAGGGGAGGAAGGACATCTCGCCCTAAAAGCAGGCTGGCCGTCGATGTTCAGAACGTACTGGAATAAAAAGGAACTTTATGAGAGTAGGTTCAAGGGTGACTGGTATATCACCGGTGATAGGGCCACAAAGGATAAAGACGGTTATTTCTGGTTTGTGGGAAGGGCTGACGACGTGATTAATACTGGGGGGCATCTCGTCGGTCCCTTCGAGGTTGAAAGCGCCCTCATTGAACATCCAGCAGTTGCCGAGGCAGGCATTATAGGCATTCCCGACCCTTTGGTAATGGAAGTCATAAAAGCCTTCGTTTCTCTGAATGACGGTTATAAACCCTCCGACGAATTACTGAAGGATATTAAGAAATTCGCCAGAAAAAAGCTTCATGCTGTGGCCTGTCCAAGACAGATAGAATTCATTCCGAGCCTGCCCAAAACCAAATCTGGGAAAATAATGAGGAGACTCTTGAAGGCAAGGGAACTCGGACTTCCGGAAGGTGATACCTCGACTCTGGAAGAATAGGGGGGAAATACTTGGTTCAACCGCAAGACTTTTTTGATTTAAAAGAATTCGAACACAAAGGGCTTTTTGTAGGTGTGGAATTTGTTTGGGAGGCACTTGGTAAACTGAAATCCTATATAAAAGCGAGGCTTACACCAAATGTACCCTTCCTAACCGGAGATGTGTTGTTAGAGACCTGCGTATTGTGGGGCGGTAATCTTATTGAAGAGGATTTTGAGATTGAACCAGGAGACGCGACCAAGGGGAACTTAAAGGTCTTTTGGGAAGGTGATGAACTTGTGGGAGCCTCTGTTCTTTATGCCGGAGCAACCCTGTTTGATTCCAATATATACATAGGGGAAGGCACGGTCGTTGAACCGGGAGCCTTGATTAAGGGGCCTACGATCATAGGCAATAATACCGAAGTTAGACAGGGGGCGTATATAAGAGGAGACTGCCTGATTGGGAACAGATGCGTTGTGGGCCACACGACGGAAGTTAAAACCTCAATAATGTTAGATGGAGCCAAAGCAGGGCATTTCGCCTATATCGGGAATAGTATTTTGGGAAATGATGTAAACTTAGGGGCCGGTACAAAACTCGCCAATTTAAAAATTGCTGATGGTGAGATGAAACTCAAAGTCGAGGGCCGGATTTATAAAACTGGCTTGAGGAAACTGGGAGCAATACTTGGAGACAATGTCGAAACCGGATGCAATTCGGTAATTAGCCCTGGAACTCTCCTTGGAAAGGCATCCCTTATCTACCCTTGTATAAATGTGCCGAGCGGGTTTTATCCTAGGCGGAGCATAATCGGAATCAGGACAAAACAAGTACTCTCAATAAGAAAATTACGATCAAAAGCCAACATCTCGGCTGGCGGTGAAATATGACTTTGTTAAGCTCGAATGTTAGCCAGGTCACCAAGAATAGAATGTCCTTATGCCCTATATCACAAACGATCTTTAACCACACCACACACTCCACAACCGTGAGCGTAGAGAGATAATTTGCCTATAATGCAGGCATCGACCCTGGTATCTCCTTAAGATGCTGGTGTTTTGAAAACAAGGTTAAGCCGTGCTGGCAGGCTACTGCCGCTATCCATATCTCATTTGTCGGTATTGGTTTACCCACTTTTCTTAAGCGATTGAGTATATCCGCATAATGTTACGAAGTCTTTTATGACTGCATTTTTTGCAATCTAAATGAATTTATAACATAATTGGATTTTGAAAATGTCAAATGACAACGCACAGCATTTCTTCTCGTAAAGGGAGATCGAAAAGGGTCAAGCGTGCTCCAAACCACCCCAGAAAGTCATTTTCATCAGGTATTCATCAGGCAATCTGCAATCCTTCGGGACTAACGATTACTGCTGAGACTGTCGAAAAAGTTCAAATCACAAGGCCCACTCCTTATAAATCCCCCCTCCCCGATTTTTCAAGTACCTCTAAGAAATCTCATATTTGAGCAGCTAAAAAACAACCTAATATATTGAAATGATTTACAATATAATCGACAAATGCCTCATTGTGTGCTATACAATACTCAGGCTACGAACAGGGATTGATTTCATAAACTCAATATAAGACGGGAGTAGATATGGCCAAGTATAAGGGTTACAATTATTCCCAGGAAGTTCTGATACCTGTCTCGCTTGAAGAGCAGTTGATACCGGGGACCTTGGAGTTTGCGATTCATACCCTGGTGGAAACCCGGATGAATATGGCTGTTTTCGATGATCGATACAGCAATGATGAGACAGGGTGCTGGGCGTATGATCCCAAGATCCTCTTGAAGGTTATCTTGTTTGGTTATTCGCGGGGGTTGATTTCATCGAGGAAGATAGAGCGTGCATGCAGGGAGAATGTGACCTTCATGGCACTTTCCTGTTGCCAGTACCCTGACCACAGCACGATAGCGGCATTTGTCTCATACATGAAAGATGAGATCCTGCCTCTCTTTCGAGATGTGTTATTGGTGTGTGAGCAGGAGAATCTCCTGGGGGGAACCTTTTTCGCTCTAGATGGTTGTAAGCTTCCCTCAAATGCCTCAAAAGAGTGGAGTGGGACGATTTCAGATTTTAGGAGGAAGAAGGAGAAGATGGAGAGGAAGGTCGTCCAGTTACTTGAAGAGCAGGTGGAGACAGATAAGAGGGAGCGTGAGGATGAAGAGGGTGAAAGATCATCACCGCTGTCAAATCGGAGCAGACAGATTGAGAGGTTACAGAAGAAAGCAGCACGGATTGACAGATGGCTCAAAGACAATGATGCAAAGATCGGTAAACAGGGCAGAGAGATTAAGAGCAATATCACCGATAATGACTCCGCCAAGATGATTACCTCCCACGGCACCATTCAGGGATATAATGCCCAGGCCCTGGTGGACTCCAAAAAACAGGTCATAGTCCATGCTGAGGCCTTTGGCACCGGTCAAGACCATGATCATATTCCTCCGATGGTTGATGGAGCGAAGGGAAATATGGAGGCCATTGGTCATAGTGATAAAGATTACTTTGCGAACAAGACTCTGGTGGCAGACACCAACTACCACAGCCCAACCAATTTGAATAAGTGCAAGGATGAACGTATTGACGCCTATATCCCAGATAAGGACTTCCGAAAGAGGGATCCGAGATTTGCAACGCAAGAGCGATACAGACCCAAGAAAGAAAAGAGATTTACATTAGAAGACTTCCACCACCATGAGGCAACTGATCACTATGTGTGTCCCGATGGAAAGGTCCTTACTCTCCAGGCGAAAAGAGTCGTCATGGACGGTGTTATCTACAGAAGATATGTCGCTGATAAAAAGTACTGCAAGGATTGCCAGTCAAGGCTCAGGTGCATACGTGGCAGGAATGCTAAAAGGAGAATCCCGAATGTCCCTGTGGGCAGCGTTCCCGGGAATCTCACCAAGGAGATGGCTGAAAAAATAGACACGGAGAAGGGACGTCACCTCTATCATCAAAGAATAGCAATGGTAGAACCTGTCTTTTCCAATATCCGGTTTCTGAAACGGCTAGACCGTTTTACCCTAAGGGGGAAGATCAAGGTAAATATACAGTGGATCCTGTACTGCATGGTCCACAATATCGGAAAAATCGCGGCCTATGGGTTCACATAGGCAACCATAAAGGAAGACAGAGATAATGAAAACACAAAGAAAAGAGGAGAAAGGGCGATTTAAAAAATTGCCAATAGAACAGTAGTATCTTAGGATAACAAAATTCGGAAATCAAAGCTGGTTTTACCCAGGAAACCAATCCTCTAAAAAGGGTTTTTCGACAGTCTCGCTATTAATCAAAACCCAGACCACCCCCAGAAAACTTTCTAATGGTATTATTAATCGTTAATCCAACCTGAGGCCTGGCAATCAATAACATGAGGTAGTAACTTGTAAATGAAAAAGGGGAGGCACCTTATTTAGAGGCTCTCCTCCAGATCCGCATTTGTGACAAAATGTGACAAAAATTGCTTTTTTAGCTTATTTTCTTTCTATTGTTTATACCAGCATACTATCCAAAAAAATCCCCAGAGGCCGATATACCGCACACTCTAGGGATTCCTTAGATCACCGCCAAATCTGTGTCACCTGATGTCTAATCAGGGGATAAGATGTTGACTAAGTGGTGCGAAGGTACTTTTTGGTGGTTTGAGGGATTAAGATTAGTTTTTGTTC
>JAZGAR010000222.1:0-3810 GCA_036475875.1 Thermoplasmata archaeon | reverse complement strand
CCGTTCCTGTGATTAAAAAGAAGTTATATTATGCTTTCGGGGTCGTGAGAGGACTATATCGTATTAATGAAGCAGATTTCTTCTTTTTCTTGCCCACCCTCCGCCCCTGCCTCCTTCCATTTCGCTTTTATGTGATATTGAATCAGATTCAACTGCAAGATTCTCGAGGAAAGTAGATAATAATCATTCCCACTCTATCGTGGAGGGAGGCTTGTTCGTGATGTCGTAAACCACCCTGTTGACCTTGTCCTTCATGGAGTTTGTGATCCTCGTGGATATGCGCTCCAACACATTATGCGGGATTTTCGAATAGGCAGCCGTCATCCCGTCCACGGACTGCACAGCCCTCACCACGATGGTATAGCCGTAAGCCCTGACATCCCCCTGCACCCCAACACTTTTTACAGGCAAGAGAACTGCGAAGTATTGCCATGGCCTTTCCATTTCTCCTTTGTCAGATGAGGCATCGATCTCCTCCTCAACTATGGCACATGCCTCTCTGATTATTTCCGTGGCCTCTTTCGTGCATTCTCCAATTATCCGGACCGCCAAACCAGGCCCAGGAAAAGGCTGTCTCTCCGCAACAGGCACCCCCAAGAACCTCGCAACCTTTCTCACCTCGTCCTTGTAGATGTCGCGCAATGGCTCAACAAGTTTCAGGTCCATGTCCTTGGGCAGTGCCCCCACATTATGATGCGATTTTATCGTATCTCTAAGCCCGCCCCCTGACTCTATCCAGTCCGGAGCGATGGTGCCTTGAACAAGGTATTCTGCCTTCTCTTCCCTGGCAACTTTCTCGAAGTTGCGAATGAACTTCTCGCCTATTATTCTCCTTTTTTCTTCAGGGTCTATCACGCCTTTTAAAGCCTCGAAGTACTCATCCCCTGCCTCATATATCTTAAAGTCCACGTTGAGGTCAGAAAGCAAGTCTCCCACAAAATCTGTTTCACCCTTTCTCATGAGACCTGTATCCACATAAACAGCGGTGAGTTTATCCCTGATGGCTCGGCTCGCCAAAACCGCAGCCACCGTGCTGTCCACACCACCTGACACGCCGATTATTGTCTTATCGTCTATTTCCTTCTTCAGTTCCGCTACCTTTTCCTCAACAAATTTTTCTGGGTCAAACATTTTTAGACACCTCAACCCCTATCGAAACAAATGGTGATTTTTTTATAATTTTGATGCTCTCCCCCTTATTTCGATTTAAGATCTTCTGCATCCTTCGATATCTTATCCTCCATCTTTTTCCTATATCCTGATAACTTTCCTTCGAGCTCTTTATTCCCGAGGGCCAAAATTTCAGCGGCAAGAAGTGCGGCGTTTTTTCCATTATCAAGCCCCACCGCCCCAACAGGTATTCCAGAAGGCATCTGAAGAACGGACAGGATCGAATCCATGTTCAGTTTTCCGCTGACAGGCACCCCGATCACCGGTTTTAAAGTATGGGATGCTATTACTCCAGGTAGGGCAGCTGAAAGACCAGCTATGGCGATGAACACTTTCGCATCCGAACCCGCAACCAGTTCCTTTACCCTCTCAGGGGTTCTATGGGCCGAGGCTATGTTGATTCCATAATCCACGCCCAGCTCATCTAAAACTTTCATGGCCTTCTCCGCAATGCCCATATCGCTCTTGCTGCCTAGAATAATCAGTAATTCCATGAATATCAACCAAGGAAATCACAGATAGCCTACTTTATGTTTTCGAGCTGTTGTACTAGGACTTCATGATTGCTCCCAGGAACAGGAGCAACGCAATACACGCACCGATTATGGCCGCAACGAGGATTATCACGGCATCAATGATTATCGAGGATATGTCTATACCAGTTGCTATCCCTGTTGCCTCCCTTATAGGAGGAAGCGTGTAGAACAAGCCTATTAGCAGT
Source organism: Thermoplasmata archaeon (assembly GCA_036475875.1). GTDB lineage: Archaea > Thermoplasmatota > Thermoplasmata. The sequence continues at coordinate 1,919 of JAZGAR010000222.1, read as the reverse complement.
CCGAAAACGATCAAGACAACGCCGATTTTCCTGCTCTTCCCTGCTCCGAAATAGGCGGTGAAAATGCCGGCTATCAGCGTGAACAGAGCAAATGTCAATATCAATACCGTTATAAACTCCCAGGTCCCTATTTCCATTCTGTAACCTCCTTCCTAGAATTTTATACCTGTTAATGTTTTCGTGTCCACCACACCAGGTATCGTGCGGATCTTGTCAACCACTATCTGGCCCAACAAGTTGAAGTTCTTGGCTTCGAGTTTCGCAATGAGGTCGTACTCTCCGAACAACGGATGCAGTTCCACTATCTCTTTTATCTTCTTCAGTGCGTTGTAGACATCATGTTCCTTAGCCGGGGCTGTACTTATCAATATAAAACCTATCGCCATCGCTTCACCAACGGCAGTAAAAGTCATATGAATGTATAAATCTTTCTATGCATCGAACCAAACAACCCCATTGATAATCCCGCCATCTGTATATTCATAAGTTTGGCTAACCTATTTATACATGTGTGCTATTATGTATCGTGCCGTTTCTGCCGCCCACTAGTACGTTGGAATTTAGGCAGTATGGAACCATAACGATATAACCTCGTTAGGGGGAGGTAATTTGGCGTATAAACACGAAAAATCGAAAAAGAACACGTCGAAAAAAGCCGTTGTCAATAGCAAAATAGAGTTTGAATTGGACCTGCTAAGAAGGCATATATCCATGCTCAAGACCATAATCGATAATGAACCTGTGGGTATTATCAGGCTCTCAGAGATGCTAAATTGCCCCCAACACAAGGTGAGGTATTCGTTGCGTATCTTAGAGCAGGAGGGTTTAATCAAACCTTCTCTTGAGGGGGCAGTGACAACGGATAGGATAAACGATTTTTTGTCCCGCCTTTCAAAAGCTTTGGACGGAATATCGAAGTCTGTCAAGGAGATTGAGAGATCATTAAAATGAATGAAAAATTATATAGCAAAGATTTTACATTACCATTGTGTTCCAAGAAAAAGGTATATAAAAGTAAAATTGCCGTCGTAGCTCAGTGGTTGAGTACCCGGCTGTTAATGGTTCTTAGAGAACAGAAACCGGGCGGTCACCGGTTCGAATCCGGTCGACGGCGTTGACAGTCAAAGAAACGAAGTGGGGCCTGTAGCTTAGCCCGGTGGAGCGATTGGCTCATATCCGCAAGCCATTTGGTTTCAGTGGGAAACCAATTGGTCGCCGGTTCAAATCCGGCCAGGCCCACTATAATTATATTTTAATTATATTCGTGGACCTTTCGCATTTCGGTTATGCTGGGTTTTTGCTTGGGTCTTAATCCGAAATACGGCCAGGCCCACCAATATTCATAAAATGGCCAGGCCCGATATATTCTAAATTGCTTAAAATCGTATATATACGAAAAACTTAAAATATTTAAAAGCCAATTGATAATTGTTGCATTCAAAACAATAAAGGGTGTTAATAAATGAAAAAGGCCGTCTATTTTACCATAATTATACTAATAGTGGTAAATGGCTTTGGCTTGATATTAAACCTTATTTCAGATGTTGAAGCTGAATTTAACCCGCATGATCCAATTCAAATATTTGGAGACTCGGATTTTATTCAAACAGCGGCATATGAAGGTTGGGAAGGAAACGGAACCTCCGATAATCCGTATATCATAAAAGGGTATGAGATTCAGGGGGAGGGGCATGGCATTGAGATACGATTCACAACCCTTCATTTTATAATAAGTGACTCACGGATTTCATATAAAGGAAGCCCCAGTGGATCTAACCAGACCGATCAAAGCGGTATTTACATATACAGTGTTAGAAATGGGATGATAAACAACTGAGAGGTTTGAATAACCCCCCACCTCAAAATCCAAATATTTGAACATCGATACAGGTTAAGCTGGGTATCTAGCTTAGAAGGGA